>USAR01000009.1 GCA_900552605.1 uncultured Oscillospiraceae bacterium
AAATGCGGAACTTCGTTGAAACGGTTGGCGCTGCGCGCTCAAGCGACGCCGCAGATTTTGGTTGTCCGGCAGTGGTTATCGGCGACGTGTCAACATTTATGTTAATGTCTGTAAACGGCGATATTGCACTATTTAGGACGGGTTGTGATGTGCGGCACACTGCTTTTTGCTTCTTAAGGCGGTTCGATTTTCTCAGCTCGCAAAAAAATATACCGCAAGAAAAATTCATCTGTAAAATATTGCGCTAAAGTGTTGAGATTTTTATCGGCTTATTGTATAATAAATATGTATACGTATTTTTATAGTATCTGCACAAAAGTCGCAAGCGCGTTGCGAAACGCCTTGACGCTCGGCAGCAATCAAGCTCTTGCAGATACTGCGGAATCAGGTGAATTGAATATTTATGATATATCTCGATAACAGCGCCACCACAGCGGTGTGTGAAAAGGCGCGCGAATATGCCGACTATGCTTTTAAAACTGCATGGCACAATCCCTCTTCCCTTTACCGTGCCGGAATGGAAGCCGAGGCTTTAGTTTCAAGGACCCGTGCGCGCGTTGCGGAATGTCTGCACTGTCAGGATAACGAGATTTTCTTTACCGGCTGCGGAACTGAATCCAACAACACAGCGCTTTTCGGTGCGGCGGAAGCCCTTAAAAAACGAGGAAACAGAATAGTGACCACCGCTATTGAACACCCGTCCGTTGCCCGTGCTGCGGACGAGCTGCAAAAACGCGGCTTCGATGTGGTGCGGCTGACGCCGCAAAAGGACGGCAAGGTGGCTGTTGACGATATTGAAAAAGCTGTGAATAAAGACACCGTGCTTGTCAGCATTATGCTTGTTAACAATGAAACGGGCGCCGTGCAGCCTGTTGATAAGGTGAAAGAGATAATTAAAAAATCAGACTCTCCTGCGCTTTTTCACTGCGATGCCGTGCAGGCATTCGGTAAAATGAACATAGACGTTAAGGCTCTCGGCATAGACCTTTTAAGCGCAAGCGGACACAAGCTGCACGCACCCAAAGGCGTCGGCGTGCTTTATAAAAGAAACGGAGTTAATATTCCGCCGCTGCTTTTCGGCGGCGGTCAGGAGCACGGCTTTCGCTCGGGAACCGAGGCTGTACCTGCGATTTACGCGCTTTGCGGTGCGATAGAGCAGCTTGAAAAACCGGACAGCGCACTGCCGAAAATGAAGAAGCTTTTCGGCTATGCTTTAAAAAGGCTGCTTTCACTTGACGGTGTTGTGCTCAATTCTCCCGAGGACGCATTGCCGTACATTATAAATGTTTCGGTAACGGGTTATCGTTCCGAAACACTGCTGCACTTTTTGGAAGCTGACGGCATTTGTGTTTCAAGCGGCAGCGCCTGCTCTAAAGGCGCAAAAAGCGGCGTGCTTACGGCAATGGGACTGAGCAACGAAAGAGCGGACAGCGCCCTTAGGATAAGCTTTTGCCAAGAGAACGAAAAAGAGGATATAGACGCGCTCTGCGAAAGCATTGAAAAAGCACAGAAAAGGCTTAAGAAAAGCAGTAAAATGTGAGGCTTCGGCGGCTGAACTTTCACCGTTTCGGCAATTGATAAGACGATATACAGAAGAATTTTTAAATGCTTGGTGTGACATTTTTCATTTTCGTCACCTTAAAAAAAGATAACAGAAAAGGATTTTTGATTTTATGAACGAGGTTATACTTATTAAAAACGGCGAGCTGGCGCTGAAAGGTCTTAACAGAATGACCTTTGAAGATATGCTTATTAAAAACTTAAAGCACAGGCTGTGGGGAATGGGCGAAATAAGTGTGAGAAAGGCACAGTCTACAATATACATAGAGCCTAAAAGCGATGACTATCCGTTTAAAGACGCGCTGAAGGCTATGAAGCAGGTTTTCGGAATAGCCGCGTTTACACGTGCCGCGCGGGTTGAAAAAAATATAGACGAAATTTTATCGGTTGCGCCCGATTATCTTGCCGAGCGGCTGAAGAACGCAAAAACCTTCAAGGTGGAATCTAAACGCGCAGACAAAAGCTTTCCTTTAACCTCGCCGGAAATCAGCCGAGAGCTCGGCGGCGCTATTTTGCAGAAATATCCGCACCTTTCTGTTGACGTGCACAACCCCGATGAAGTTGTTAATGTTGAAATTCGCGATTACGGCGCATATATTCACGGTCAGCAACTAAAGGGAGCAGGCGGAATGCCCGTCGGCTCGGCAGGCAGAGCACAGGTTCTTATTTCCGGCGGTATCGATTCACCCGTTGCTGCTTATATGATGGCAAAGCGCGGAGTGGAGCTCAATGCCGTGCACTTTGCTTCACCGCCTTACACATCGCCGAGAGCCGAGCAAAAGGTAATGAAGCTGCTTAAAAAGGTTTCGTGCTACTCGGGCGCAATAAGAGTGGGCGTTGTGCCGTTTACAGAGATACAGGAGCTTATAGGAGAAAAGTGTCAAGAGGAATATTTCACTCTGATAATGCGCCGCTTTATGATGCGCATTGCAGAGCGTCTGGCAAGAAAACGCAACTGCTTGGCGCTTGTTACGGGCGAGAGCGTGGGTCAGGTTGCAAGCCAGACAATGCACGCGCTTGCCGTTACCGACGCGGTGGTTAATATGCCTGTTTTCCGTCCTGTTATAGGAATGGACAAAGAGGAAATTATCAAGATATCAAGAAAAATCGACACATTCACAACATCAATAGAGCCTTATGAGGATTGCTGCACCGTTTTCACACCGAAGCATCCTCGCACAAGACCTGCCATTGCCGCTGTGGAAGAAGCGGAAAGCATGCTGAACATTGAGGAGCTTGTGGAAAAAGCGGTTGAGGGAACGGAGTTCAGAATAATTGAGCCCACAACCGAGATTTATTAAACGTATAAAAACAATGCGGCAGGCTGAAAGGAGAATCGCATATGAACGGTGAAATAATCTGTGTCGGAACAGAGCTGCTGCTCGGCGACATTGTTAACACAAACGCACAGTATATCTCGGCAGCCTTGGCTGAGCTTGGCTGCAATGTTTACACCCAAGCTGTGGTTGGGGATAATCCCGAAAGGCTGACAGCGGAAATATCCGCGGCAATCAAACGCAGCGAGCTGGTTGTTATAACCGGCGGCTTGGGCCCTACCGCCGACGATATTACAAGAGATATTGCAGCAAAGGTTTTGGAAAAACCGATGCATACCGACAGCGGCATTTTAAACACGATTGAAGACTATTTTGCACGCTCCGGCAGACAGACGCCTAAAGGCGCCGCAAGACAGGCTTTGGTGCCGGAGGGCGCGATTGTTTTTCCAAACGACGTGGGCACTGCCCCGGGTCTTGCAATGGAAAAGGACGGCTGCCGTGTTGTACTGCTGCCGGGCCCGCCGAAAGAAATGCGCACTATGTTTGAAAGGTATGCAAAAGGCTACATTGAAAAGCTTACAAACAGCGTTATTCATTCCGAAAACATAAAAATTTACGGAATAGGCGAGGGCGAGGTTGCAAACAGCTTGGGAGAAATGCTTGACGGCAGCAACCCCACCGTTGCGACATACGCAAAAACCGCAGAAGTGCTTGTAAGAGTTACGGCGAGTGCGAAAAATCTTGACGAGGCAAAGCAGCTTTGCAGCGGCACGGTTTTTAAAATCGCCGATATATTTAAGGACTGCATTTATTCCTTTTGCGGCGAGGAGCTAAACGAAGCCACCGTAAAGCTGCTTAAAGAAAAGGGACTTCAGGTTGCCACAGCGGAATCCTGCACGGCAGGTCTTCTTTCCAAAAAGCTTACCGACGTTTCCGGCTCAAGCCGTGTGTTCCAAATGGGCGTTTCGGCATATGCCAACGAAATTAAGAAAAAAGCACTGTCCGTTCCCGAGGCCGTGCTTAACGAATACGGCGCGGTGAGCAAGGAGACCGCCGCCCTTATGGCAAAGGGCGTGCGCGAGCTTTCGGGCGCCGATATAGGAGTGGGAATAACAGGTGTTGCGGGACCCGAGCCGAGCGAAGGCAAGCCCGTGGGTCTGGTTTACATTGCCGCAACCGACGGCAAGGTGATATGGATAAGGCGCTTGGAGCACGGCAAGCAGAACGACCGTGAAAAGATTCGCGAAAATGCGGCTCAGGCCGCGCTCGACCTTATAAGGCGCTATGCCGCGGCATACCCCGAAGCTTTGGGCGGCGGCGCCGAAAGCGATAAGCCGCTGGCGGTTTTTGCAAATGCTGCAGATTTTACACTTCCGAAAAGTGCTGTTTTAAAGCCGCAGCTGACGAGCGGATTTTTGAAAACCGACGAAGGAGCTTTTGAAAATACCGACTCGTCAGCAAACGACAATGCAAAAATCGCAACCGAAAACAGCGAAGACGATACTGCAAAAAGCAGCGAAACAAGAGCGGCGGTTGCGGCTGTCGGCAATGATGAAAAATCGGCAGACCGAAAAGACGTGGCAACAAAAAAGACTGCTGCCGAAAGCTGTGACATCGGCAATAACGCGGAAAATCCTGCCGATAATGATAACGAAACCATTGCAGAAAACGCCGCCGACGCTTTGCAAAAAGCAGAAAAATCGCCGCTGACGGCGGCCGACGGTAAGCCGGAACCGCCTGCCGAAAATCCGGACGAATATGTTTTGCAAACCGAGCAACCGGAGGTTTACGGCAAAAAACACAGCAGAAAAAAAGAAAAGCGGAAAAAGAACGAGCCGCTTAACGACTATTATCTTGAGGCGGACGAAGCGGCTGCAAAAGAAAACGGACTTTTTGTTGCCGAGGATAAGGATTATGAAGGACCGACTGCCGAAAAGCCTCGCTTTATAAAACGAGTGCGCAATTACCTTTTTCCGAAAAAGGGTGACAAGCCGCTTGAGGTTATTCGCAAAATTGTGTTTTTAGCAGCGCTTGTAACGTTTATTGCAACGGGAATCTATCTGATAAGGTATTATTCGCAGGGCAGAATCAATGAAGGATTGACGGAGCAAGCGAGAAAAACCTACAACATCGCAGGCGATGAGGTCGGCAAAAACGGTATGCTTGTGCGGTTTGACGAGCTATATAAGCAAAATTCAGATATCAAAGGCTGGATAAAGATCGACGGCACAAAGCTGGATTATCCCGTTTACCAAACCGACAATAACGATTACTACATAGACCATGATATGAGCAAAAAGGAAAGCCGTTACGGCGCTGTTTTTGCCGACTGTGACAGCAAAATTACAAGCGACGGAAACAGCCGCAACGTTGTGCTTTACGGTCATAATATGATTGACGGCTCGATGTTTTCCACATTGCTGAATTATAAGGATATCGAGTTTTACAAGAAAAAGCCGCTTATAACCTTTAACTCCGTTTACGACACGGCTATGTATAAGGTTTTTGCCGTTATTGTTACAAATGCCGATAAAAAGGACGACGACGGCTATGTTTTCAACTATCGTCAAAGCGCGTTTTCATCGGATAACAACTTCCTTTATTGGATACAGAATGTTCGTGTGAGGAGCATTATCGACACAGGCGAAGAAATCTTGCCGACCGACGAAATTTTAACCCTTTCCACCTGCTCTTATGAATTCAACGACGCACGCACCGTGGTTTTCTGCCGCAAGGTAAGAAGCGGGGAAACGCTCTATTCCGGTACAAGCAAAGCCAAGGTTAACAAAAATCCGCTGTATCCGCAAGCGTATTACGACAAAAACGGCGGCAAAAAGCCTGACGTTGACCTTTCGTATTACAGCGCAAACTCAAGCTCCGCCGAGCGCATAACCGCGCAAAAGGTGGAGGGCTACACCGAAAACGACGAGAGCTATACGGCGGACAACATTACCGAAAACGAGAGTAAAAAAAATGTAACGGTGGGCAATTATGTCGGTCTTTCACTGAGCGGCGCTGTATACAAAATCAACGACGACGGACTTTATATAACCGACATTGAATATGACGGAGACGACAAAAACCGCAACGACGTTTTAAAGCAGAGTCTGAAAGCGGGCGAAACCGTGCCTGAGGGCACAGGCATAACCCTTAAAGTCAGCGGAATTCCGGCAAAGATAGTTGTGCCGAAATTTGTAGGCAAAACGCTGAGTCGTGCGCAAAAGGACGCATCTGTTGCCGGAATGACGGTAAACATTATAATGATGAGCAGCAAAAAGCCAAAGGACACCGTGCTGCTGCAATCGGTTGCACCGAAAACGGAAACTGCCGAAAGAATGATTGTGCTTTATGTTTCCAACGGCAGAAACAAGGTGCCGAAGCTTGTGGGACTTAAAACAGACGACGCAAAGAAAAAATTAGAGGACGAGGGCTTTACGGTTAAAACCGTAAAGATTGAAACAGTGGACAAAAAGCAGATAGGCATTGTGTGCAGCCAATCGGTTAAAGAGGGCGAGTATTACGATGTCGGCAAAAAGGTTACTGTTTATGTTGGGGAAAAGAAAAAGAAAGGCTCCTCTTCAAAAAACAGCTCCTCGAAAGCCTCCTCTTCTAAAACGACTTCTTCCAAAGCGGCTTCATCAAAAGCCTCCTCTTCTAAAACCGCATCATCGAAAACCGAATCATCAAAGGTGACGTCATCGAAAACCGACTCCTCGGCAGCCTCATCAAGCAGCGTTACGGAGAGTCGGACGCCCTACACATCGTCGCAAACGGCGGCAAGCAGCAGTGAAAGCTAAACCGGAAAATACGTTAAAAAGGACGGTGAAAGCCGATGAAAGAAAACGAAACAAAGAACACCGACGACGCACAGAGAAACAGAAACACAAGCCTTTTTGAAGAGCTGCTGAGGGAAAGCTCTGCCGAAACCGAGGCAAAAACGGGCAGCGGGCAAACGAATGACGGGAGTATTTTTGAAAATACAGCCGATAATACAAAAGCCGAAAACTACAGCAATACGTTAACGGACGATTATGAAAACGGCACGTCGTTTACAAACGATGAGACGATCGATTCATACATTAAAATACCGCAGCGCAAAACCATATCGTCTACCGCAGCAGCTCGGTTTGCGGCAGCAGCAGATAATGAAGAACCGGCAAAACAAAAGAAAAAAAGCGGTTTGGGTTTAGCTTTTAAAATAATTATTCCGCTGATACTTGTTGCAGCCGCTGCGTTTGTGTTTTTAAAAATGCCCGACAAGGCGGCAAAGCAATGTGACAGCGAATATAAAGCATTGGCACAGCTTGTTTCAAACGACAGCGCAAGCAGCGACGACGGAAAGCTGCTGAAATACTCAAAGCTAAAGGCAAAAAATGCCGATTTCACCGGCTTTTTAACACTGCCCGACGCCGATTACGGATATCCTGTGGCATCGCAAAGCGAACAGTCGGACGGCTATTATTCACAAAGACTTTTCAGTGGTGAGAAAAATCGTTACGGCTGCCTTAACACCGCCGAAAGCATTGAACCACAGCAGGATATAACCGTGATTCGCGGAAACGACCTCGGCGATAAGCGTATGCTCGGCAGGCTTTACAAATTTTTGGAAGAGGATTATGTAAAGCTGCACCCGACAGTTGATTTCGACAGTGAATATTCCGCCGACAAATGGCTTGTCTTTGCAGCCTTTACATATAAAGACAGCGAGCCGTTTTACATCGACCGTGTGGGATTTTTAAACGACGGAGTAAAAACCGAGTATATTGAAAAGCTGAAAAAAGCATCTGTAATAAAGCTCAATATTGCTGCAGACAACGCTGACGAGCTGCTGGTGCTTGTGGCAAAGGGCGAGAAAAAAACAATTGTTGCCGCGGCAAGAAAGCTGCGGGAGGGTGAGGACGCACTGTCGCCCGTTAAGGACGACGAAACGATACAGGCGGCATCCGCCACAGTTTCAAGCGGCAAAAGCGCAAGCAGTGCCTCCTTAAAAAGCAGCGGCACTTCATCAAAATCGAGTGTCGGTGTTAACAGCACCGCACCCGACAGCAAGGCGGCTGTTGCGCGCGTTCCAAAAAACACCGGAAGATACGAGCAAACAGGTCTTACCGAAAATATGGACAAGACCGTTAAGGTTAATTTAAGCCAAGTTGTTACAATGGTTAATGTAACGGGGCTTTCAAAAGCGCAGGCACAAAATGTGCTTAAAAGCACGCTCGGTCTTAAGGTTGAGGTTAAAGAGGAAGAATCTGAAGAGGAACGCGGCACGGTTATTGCGCAATCTGTTGCGGACGGTGCTGAGATAAGCAGCGATGTAACCGTTACGATAACCGTAAGCATCGGTGTTACAAAGGGTGAAACAATCGTGCCCGAGCTTATCGGCAACGCAAAAAGCAATCTTGAAACGGTGCTTTCAAAAAAATGCCTTCGTCTCGGCAAGGTTACAACGGAAAAAAGCTCGCTTGAAAAGGGTACCGTGCTTTCGCAGTCGGTCGATTCCGGCAAGACAGTTAAGGTTAACACAAAAATAAACGTAACGGTAAGCGACGGCAGCGTCAGCTTTAAAACCGTTAAAATGCCCAAGCTTACGGGAAAGACCTCTAAAAAAGCTCAGGAGGCAATTAAAAAAGCAGGCCTTCGCGTGGGAACTATAAGCACCGTGGCTTCTTCAAAATCCGCCGGCACTGTTGTAAATCAAGAATGTGCTGCCGGAACAAAGATTGAAGAGGGCACAACGGTTTCCTTCGGAATAAGCAACGGCAGCAAGGTTAACAACCTGACCGTTACAAATCAGTCGTCCTGGAGCGTTACGGTGAACGGCAAAACCTATGGTCCCGGCGCAGTTATAAAAGGCGACTATATGGACATTATCCCCTGCATTGTCGAAGCGGAAATGGGCAGCGGCTGCCACATTGAGGCGCTTAAAGCTCAGGCGGTTGCAGCATATTGCTGGCTTATAAATGCAGGCTCAAAAACAGGCGCCGCGCCTCCGGCACCTATGAAAAACCCCGGCTCGCGCGCGGTTTCCGCGGCAAAAGCGGTTAACGGCGTTAAGGCGACATACGGCGGCAGCACTGCGCAAACATATTACTATGCAATCTCGGCAGGCTATTCCGCCAACTGCAAGGACGTTTGGTATGCCGATCTGCCATATCTTCGCGCGGTTGAATCTCCCGGCGACAGAAACGCCTCCGGCTTTAAAACAACTGTTACCTATTCGGCATCTGAGCTTGCAAGCAGGGTTAAAAAGACCTACGGCGTTGACCTCAGCAAGGTTGCTAAATCAAAATGGTTCAAGGTTACATACGACGAAAACGGAGCATATGCGAGAAGCATAAATATCGGCGGCAAAAAGACGGTAAACGGCTCTTCGTTCCGCGATACGCTGCTTGATTACGAGCTGCGCTCCACCGCGTTTAAAATAAACTATTCCGGCGGCAAGTTTACGTTTACCGTCTACGGCTACGGTCACGGCGTGGGAATGAGTCAGGTCGGTGCGGAATACTACGCTTCAAAAGGCCGGAGCTACGTTGATATTTTGAAACACTACTATAAGGGTGTTTCGGTTGGATAGACAAGCGATAATAAATCAAAGCAAAAATACAGCATTAAAAAATGCCGAAACGACATAATAATTATAAAAAGAAAATGCTGCTGCGCGTTTTTGTTCGTTACGATTAAGGGCGATACCGCGGCTCAAAGGAGTAAACTTAATATGATAGAGTCACTTGTAAATTTTTTCAGCAACATTCCCGACGCGATATCGCTTATCTTAATTTCGATGCTGCCGATCGTTGAGCTGCGCGGCGGCATTATTGCGGCAAAGCTTATGGGTGTTGCGCTTTTTAAGGCGTTCCCTATCTGCGTTATAGGCAATATGCTGCCGATTCCGCTGATACTGCTGTTTTTAAATCACATCTTCAATTGGATGCGCCGCTTTAAATGGTGCGAGAAGATTCTTGATTTTCTTGACAGAAAGGCGGACAAAAACCGCGAAAAGGTTGAAAAGTACAAAATGCTGGGTCTTTTTATATTGGTTGCGATTCCGCTTCCCGGCACAGGCGCTTGGACCGGCTCTCTTGTTGCAAACGCACTCAACATTCCGTTTAGAAAAGCTTTCCCGACCATTTTTGCAGGCGTTGTGGGTGCAGCCGTTATAATGTCGTTAGTATCTTACGCTATCCCCGGTCTTTTTGGTTTTTAAGGAGTGAAAACAGAAAAAATGAACATAGCGGTTTTAGATTCAAGCACCGTTTTGGGTGACGGCGTAACGCTTGACTCGCTGTCGGCCTACGGCAAGGTCTCTCTTTACAACAGGCTTTCGGAAAAAGAGATTATCGAGTCTTGCAAAAAATGCGAGGTTATTGTTTGCAATAAATCAAAAATAACGGAAAATATAATTAAAAATTGCCCGAATTTAAGATTTATAACACTGCTTGCAACGGGGTATAATAACATCGATATTGCTGCGGCAGGGCGACACGGTGTGGTTGTTTCCAACTCGCCGAATTATTCCACCGACTCTGTGGCTCAGCTTGTTTTTGCTATGATACTGCAATTTGCAAACAGTCTTTGCAAATACGATACTTCCGTTAAACACGGCGATTGGGCAAGCTGCAAATATTTTTGCTATTTCCCGTTTCCGCTTTTTGAGCTTCGCTCTAAAACGCTCGGCATAATCGGCTTCGGTGCGATAGGCAGGCGCGTGGCGGAGATAGGCAAGGCTTTCGGAATGAATGTAATTGCATCGTCTCGCTCAAAAAAGCAATGCGACGGTGTTGAATTTACCGAGAAAAAGGAGGTATTTCGCCGTGCCGATTTTTTAACGCTTCACTGCCCGCTGAACAGCGACACGGAAAACCTTGTTAACAAGGAAACGCTGGCACTGATGAAGCCGACGGCATATTTGATAAATACTTCGCGCGGCGCTGTTGTTAACGAGCTGGATCTTTTAGAGGCTCTGAAGCTCGGCACAATAAGCGGTGCAGGAATCGACGTTCTTGAAACCGAGCCGATGAAAAAGGACTGCCCCTACCTTGACGCTCCGAATATTATAATCACGCCGCACATTGCCTGGGCAACGGTTGAAGCGAGAAGCAGACTTATTGAAACGGTTGCCGAAAATATAAAATGCTTTATAGCAGGCAACCCTCAAAACGTTGTTAACGGCTGATAGGACAAGGCCGACGCCGTCAGACGCCTCTCGCCGCACTTAAGCTGACATCACATTGAAAAGCTCGCGGTTTATTCTTGCTGTCTTTTACAGTTAGCTTTTCTTTTGCACGCAAACGGAACTTGTTAGCAACGTCCTCGTCTGCGGCGAGGTGCGCTGCGCGCTAAGCGACTGGCCGCAGACAGGTTTTTTTATCTTAAAGCATTTTCCTGAATACAGCAATCGACTGCTCGTGCTGAGAAATTAAAAATTTGTCAAAATTTTGTATTCTTAAGCGCAGATTTGTTACGCTTTTGTAACTGTACTTGAAGAGTAAATTGTAGTAATATGGTATTTGTAAAAAGAGCGTATGGGTTGGTGAAAAGATGTTAAAAAAACGTGTGATTTGCATGGTGCTTTGCTGCGCGATTATTGCGCTTTGCAGCTTTTCATCTTCTGTTTTTTCAGCCGAAAACGCGGTAACTTACAAAAAAAAGGAAAAATCCGAATTTTTAGTTGCGGAAAATTACGATTACTCTTCCCCGGTGCCGGAAAGTCCGTCTGTCGGCAACTCGTTTTTCGACAAGTCGGTGTTTATAGGCGACTCTCGCTGCGTTGATATTGTTATTTATTCCGACTTAAACAAGACAAAGGCTTTGCCTTACTGCGAGGTTGGTTTAAACGTAAACACCGCACAAACCAAGGATTTTGTTAATATAAAAGGCAAAAGCTACACCGCACTTGAGGCTCTTAAGAAAAACAAATCGAAATTTTCAAAGGTTTACTTAATGTTCGGCTTAAATGAACTCGGCTATCCTTCAATCGACGGGTTTATAAAGCAGTATGAAAAGCTGATCTCGGCTGTTCGCAAAATAAATTCGGATTGCGAGATCTACATCAGCGGAGTGCTGCCCGTTACAAAACAAAAGGACCTTTCCGATAAAGTTTTCAATCTTAAAAACATCCGGCGTTTCAACAAAGAAATTGCAGAGATGTGCAGTAGGAATAAGGTGTTTTATATTGACGCTTTCGACGCGTTTTTAGACAGCGAGGGGTATTTGCCGGCAGGTGTTGCAAGCGACGGTATCCACTTTTCTGCGTCGGTTTGCGGCGGCTGGTTCAATTATCTTAAATCACACACGGTAAGCGTGAAAAAATAAACGGTACAATTAAACGAAAGGAAGTACTTTTGATATGAAAAGAATCTGCGCAATTCTTTCGGCTGTGGTCTTGGTTATCTGCTTTGGCGGCTGCAGCACAAAGGAAAATAAAAAAATCGACGTTGATGCACTCACAAAAAAGGTTTTAAGCGATGTTAACTTCGAAAGCGAACTTAACGAAATAAATGACACCGTGCTTTCCGTTACCTATGTCATGCCCGACGGTGTTACGGGAAAGGCGTATCTCGGCTCTTCCACTGCCGCAGACCAGCTTGCGGTTTTCACGGCAGACAGCGCCGGCAGCGCGGCAAAGACCAAGGAAATGCTTGAAAAAAAGGTTAAGTCGCTGCACGATACCTTTGCGGCATATGATGTGCCCGAGCTTACAAAAATCGACAACGCCGTTATTAAGGTACACGGAAATTATGTGGTTTTCTGCATTACCGACGATTATGAAAACGCGGCAAAGGTTATTGATTCACAGTTGAAATAAACCGTAAAGACGAGCTTTGGCAAACATTTTTTGCGCAGTTTTTCAGCTGCTGCTTAAAAAAACGTTTGTCAAGGCTCATTTTGTGCTTGCGGTTTTTAAAGTTTTTATTTTTTCTCACAAAAACGGCGATGTTTTAAAAGTTTAAAATTCGGAGGTCAGGGCGTAAAGTGGTATTTTCATCATCGGTATTTTTGTTTGGATTTTTGCCTGCTGTTTTGGCGGTTTATTATTTAAGCCCGCGCCGCGCGCGCAATTTTGTGCTGCTGTTTTTCAGCCTTTTCTTCTTCTATGCCTGGGATATGCCGAAATATGCCCTTTTGATGGTGGCAACCACCGCCTTCGGCTATGCAACGGGACTTGCCATCGGCGCGCTGCGCAAAAACAACAAAGAAAAATACACAAAAGCGGTGCTTGTTGCTTCGGTTATTGTTAACCTCGGTGCGCTCGGCTTTTTTAAGTATACCGATTTTTTAATAGGCACTGTCAACGGCATTTTCGGCACAGCTGTACCTCTGCTGGGGCTTGCGCTGCCCATCGGTATTTCCTTTTACACCTTTCAAACAATGTCGTATACCATAGATGTTTACCGCAACGACTGCAAGGTGCAGCGAAGCTTTGTTGACTTTGCGGCATATGTAACAATGTTTCCGCAGCTGATTGCCGGACCCATTGTGCGCTATGAAACGGTTGAAAAGCAGCTTGATTTCAGACGTGAGAGCTTTGAAAGCTTTGGTTACGGTGCACAGCGCTTTGTGCTGGGACTTGCAAAAAAAGTGCTGCTCGCAAACTCCGTCGGTGCACTTTACAGCGAGCTTGCCGCAGTTGAAAGTCCCTCCGCTCTTACCGCTTGGCTCGCGGCAATTACCTTTACTTTCCAAATTTACTTTGATTTTTCGGGATACAGCGATATGGCAATCGGTCTTGGCAAAATGTTCGGTTTTACATTTTTGGAAAACTTCAATTTGCCATACTGTGCAGACAGCATAACGGATTTTTGGCGGCGTTGGCACATCTCCTTAAGCACCTGGTTCAAAGAGTATGTTTACATTCCCTTGGGCGGCAATCGCCGCGGCAAGGCACGGCAGATATTTAACCTTGCCGTAACGTGGCTTTTAACGGGAATCTGGCACGGTGCCAGCTGGAACTATGTTATGTGGGGTGCATATTTTGCGCTGCTGCTGATAATTGAAAAGCTGTTTTTGCTTAAAGCTTTAAATAAATTGCCGTCGGTTTTTAAGCATATCTATGCTCTGTTTTTCATTGTTATCGGTTGGGTTATCTTTTCAAATGAAAGTACCGCCGTTATGGGAAAAATGTTCCGCTCAATGTTCTCATTTAATAATTTTACCGATAAATTTTCGGTCTACACACTGTTTGCAAATTTTGTTTTGCTTGCCCTTTGCGTAATCTTTTCCTGCAAATTGCCGAAACGTGCGGCAACCGCTTTGAGCGAACGGGTTTCAAGCCGCACTTATTTCATTATCAAAACCGTTACTGTCATTGTGCTTTTTGCCGTTTCAATCTGCTTTATGGTGGGCGAAAGCTACAATCCGTTCCTATATTTCAGATTTTAAAAAAAGGGGGTGCGCTTTATGAAAAAACGAGGAATCATAACCACTGTCTGCTTTTTGCTTATTTTGTGTTTCTTCACTCTCGGCAGCCTTTTTGTGCCGGATCGCGATTTTTCAGCCGAGGAAAACCGACCGCTCACCGTTTTCCCAAAGCTGAGTGTTAAAGGTGTGCTCTCGGGCGAGGCTCAGCAAAAAATCAATGATTATTTTTCCGATCAGCTCATTCTTCGCAACACCTGCATAAGCGCAAAGACCATTTTGCAAAAGGCAACGGGCAAGCGAGATATAGGCGGTGTTTACCTTTGCAGAAACAAGTTTTACATTGAAAAAATTACCGAGGATTCTCTTGAAAGCGAGGTTTTTGCACGCAATATAAGCTCGATAGAGCAGTTTATGACAACAAATAAAAGCCTGTTTTCCGGCAATATGAAGGTGCTTGCGGCACCGGCGCCGGAGGAGGTGCTGTCGTCGCTATTGCCGAAAGCCGCACCTGTTTTTAATGCGGAGCAAAAGCGAAAAATACTAAAGTCGCAGCTTGGCGAAAGTTTTATTGATTCATTCGACGATTTTTCAAACAGCAAGGACCCGGAGCAGCTTTTCTATAAAACCGACCACCACTGGACAACTCTCGGCGCAAAAATCGCATATGAAAGCTACTGCGCCGCAATAAAAACAAATCCTGCCGAAATAAAGCTGAAAACCGTTGCAAGAGATTTTCGCGGAACGCTGTATTCAAAGGTGCTCGACCCGTTTTCGGCATATGATACCATAAGCTCGGCAGACACTGTGAGCAGCGCAAAGCTTAAGGTCGGCGAAAAACAATACGACTCGATCTTCAACGCCGCCGCTCTTAAAACCAAGGATAAATACGAATACTTTTTATACGGCAATCACGCCGTGGCGGAAATTACAGGCGGCAAGGGCAACAAAAAGCTGCTTGTTGTTAAGGACTCTTATGCCAACTGTATGGTGCCGATGCTGCTTAATAATTACGGCAGCATAACGCTTGTTGACACAAGGTATTTTACAGGCTCTTTAAAGGAGATCGCAAAAAGCGGCAACTACGATGACTTTTTGGTTTTGTTCAGTCTTAAAGGTCTCTTAACGGAAACCACGCTGCCGATAATCAATGCGTGAAACCTTAAAAGCTTAAGAGCTTTTGCAAAAAAATATAATGTGGTGCAGAGGATAAAGCCGCAGTGCCGAGCGCGCAGCGGAACGCTGCTGTGCCAAGCGCGCGGCGCGGTTACCCTGTTTCTTGGTTGTTGCTAAAAAACTCGGGCAGCCGCAGTGCGAAGTCGCAAGCGACAGCTTTGTGCCAAGCGCGCGGCGCGGTAATGCAAGCTTAGATGTTAAGGCACGGTTGAAGTCGCACATCCAAGCTATGCATCTGTCTGCCGAAACCGTGCAGCTCAAAGCCGCCAAACAGCGTGCGCCAAAGCCTGCGCCGCGGCGCAACCGTTTTTTTGCAAGCAGCGCGATAATAATTTA
>USAR01000010.1 GCA_900552605.1 uncultured Oscillospiraceae bacterium
ATATGCCCGTTACGGTATTCCTCTGCCGTCCTAACATCAAGCAATACAGCACCGTTGTTTGTTTCGTATTCTGCAACACCGTTGTTGATGTCGGCGGTGTTGCGGAAGAAATTAAACAGTCCCATCTTTTTCTCCTTACAGCATTGCTTCAATTTGCTCTTTCGGTCTGTAGCCCACAACCTGATTCTCGAGCTTTCCGTTTTTGATTACAGCAAGCATCGGGATGCTCATTACCTGAAACTGTGCCGCAAGTTCGGGCTGTTCGTCCACATTGATTTTACCGACCTTAACATCGCTTCGCTCATTTGCAATTTCCGATACGATCGGGCCTACCATACGGCAGGGACCGCACCAATCGGCATAGAAATCGAGAAGAACAGGTTTATTGGAATTCAAAACTTCGCTTGCGAAATTTTCTTTACTAATTTTAATTATAGACATCTTCGTGTCCTCCTTTGCTTTATTGTGTCTTTATTATATCCGATTTGAAATCAGGGTTCTGTGATATTATCACTTATTGTTTTTTCTGTTCCTTAATTTGCAGATTGCTTGTGTCATCGTTCCCATCGGGCAGAAGGCGCACCATGTTCTCGGCTTAAAGAAAATCATAATGATAAGACCGATTAAAAGCGATGTGAGCATCAGGCTGTAAAATCCGAAGCTGAACTGTGCCACCCAATTCGGGAATATGCTTCCCGAATATGTCCATCCCCACGGAATACGGAATATCCAAAACAATTTGATTGCTTCACGCAGATTTTCTGCACCGCTTGCCACAAGGTATGTCTGAAAAACCATATTGCCGAACATGGCAAGGAAAAATATCAGAAAACCATATCGAAACCATTTGGATGCCATCCATTTTGGTGTTGGCTTGTTTCGGGAACATTTAAGATCTCCGCCCAGCTTGCAGTATAATTGTCCTCTGCCGCAAAGATGGTTACAGAAAAACTTGTTGCCGCCAAATGCTGCGAGTATGATCGGCAGCAAAAAATCAATCATACCGAGCCAGGCAAAGAGAATATTGAAAAATCCAAGTGCGAAATATATGATGGACCATATCCATAAGTAATCATACCAATGTTTTTTCTTTGTTTTCATATGTTCTCCCTGCTTTCCATTATAATACTGTTTGCCGGGCAAACCTTTTCGCATTTTCCGCATCCTACGCATTTGTCCTGTGCAACCTTCGCAAAACATCCTCTATGTACCTTTATTGCTCCTAACGGACAAGCTTTCTCACAAGCGCCGCAGGCAACGCAAATTCTTTTATCTACGGTCGCATATCGTTTAGACGCCATCCTCATTCCTCCGATTATAAAATAAGTCTATTAAATTTTACTTAAGTATCCGGTGTTAATATTACTTTTCCTTGTAATAGAGCATACAATGGCAAAATCCTTCAAAATTAGGATCGGCGATCTGATCTTTGAATTCCTTGCACATACACTTGGTATCATCTGTTTTTTCTCTGCGGCAAGGGCAGTAACCGCCCGTCTTTTTCAGTCCTTCTTTTATGGTGTTGACAATTTCCGTATCGGGATTTAATTTGATCTTCATTTTTCTTCTCCTATCATTTGCTTAATATAATTTTCCAAAACCTTTTCGCTCATGGCACCGAGCTGTGTATGGTAAATCGAGCCATCGGTGTTGATAAACACCGTTTCGGGGATTGAATAAATGCCGTAGGTGTTAGCTGCGTCATATTTGGTGTCGTAATATACGGGGAAGCTGTAGCCGCCGTCAAATACGAATTCTTTGACACCGTTTACTGTTTCGTTATATCCGTCGGTGAGATTTATCATCATAAATACGACCTCATCACCGTATTTTTCGTACATCGCATCAAATGCCGGAAGCTCGGATTTACACGGGCCGCACCAAGACGCCCAAAAGTTTATAACGATCGGTTTACCAAAATACTCCGACAGCTTTACTGCGTTCATTTCTGAATCATAAACGGTGAAATCATACGCCTCTACCAAATTTTCGGAAGTTTCGTTGCTTGGCTCACTGTCGCCGCCGGATGAATACTTTTCCGAAAGCTTCGGATATAGCACTGCCGCTAATATCATAATCGCAACAAATGCGACCGCAATGATTATCCATACCTTGTTTTTCATCTTCTCACCTCACATAGTAATCGCCAAAAGTGAATTTAACAGACCAAACGCCATTGCAAGTCCGACGATTATCAATAAAATACCGCTAACCAAATTGATTACCTTATAATGTTTTTTGATAAAGGTAAAGGCTCCCGATAGCTTATCAAGCAGCACTGCGGAAAACAGAAACGGAATGCCCAGTCCCAAGGAATATGTCAGCAATAATGTCGCTCCCTTTAATGCTCCGCCTGTACTTGATGCCAACATCAAAGCAGAACCGAGAAAAGCTCCGACGCAAGGGGTTAAGCTTACCGAATAAATTGCTCCAAACAAAAAAGCCGATGCAATTCCCGTTACTTTATACCCCTTATGCATTCCCTTAAAAAACGGTATGCGGAAAACCTCCAAATAAGATAGACCGAACAATATTACAATAACGCCGGAAACTATATTTACGATTGTTTGATATTCAGAGAGCAGTTTTCCAAGCGTTCCCGAGAAAAGTCCGAGAGCCGTAAATACAACCGTAAAGCCCACCACAAAGGCAATAACCTTAAATATCATCTTGGTATTTCTGCCTCCATCGTTTTTGCTTTGCCCTGCAAAATATGAAATGTAAATAGGCAACATAGGTAGCATACAGGGCGATATAAAGGAGATCATCCCCTCTAAAAATGTAATGATATAATCCATGCGTCGAATTCCTTTCGTCAGCTTATAGTGTTATGTTATCAAATTTCTTTACCGCTTTCCGTGATGTTATCACATAAAAAGGCGGAGTGCTTTTTACTCCGCCTTAAAATAATATGATTTTTTAACTGTTCTCCCTTTTCGTGTCAACTGCTTTTATTCATTATAAGTCAGATACTAAGTAAGTGTTGTTTCATCATAATTCCGATGCATATACATATAGTCGGCTTTTCTTTATACATCTTTTAGCTTTTCTTTCATTTTCTGTAATGCTTTGCGGTAGGTTTTGTCTGCGGTATCAGGAGAAGCCAAACCGTGGTCTATTGCAATATCAATAAACGCTTCTTTCGGTCGGGATTTCAATTTCGGATTGCCGTCTACATCCAAATCGTTCTTATCATAATATTTTGTGGAATAGCACTCCATACAAAAGCCCAGATGTGCGGAAACTATTGCCCGTTCACGGTAATTCAAATTTTCAAATGCATCCATGACCGCTTCGGCTCGTTCCAATTGGAAAAACAGCTTATCTGGTTCAGATGTGCTATCAGCGGCTATTTCTTCCCGGCTTTCTTCGCTGTCCTCGTCGGCATATTGCCAGTAATAGTCCACAAACTGCATATTCTGCATTCCCGACCGAATGATTTCAGCGGTATCTTTTTCACTTGCACCAATCACCTGTGCAATTTTTTGAATGGTTACACTATCCACCTTGCCGCCATATTCACGAAATAACCGCATAGCTTTTCTCAGCCGCAAATACTCATCATTGCTCTGAACCGTAAAGCCCGTCCGCATAGTACGGATATATTCGTGTACCTCCCGCATAGCGGCATATTCCTTATATGCGATAAAAGGAACGCCACGATTGGGATCGTAGTCCTGCAAAGCTTTCAGCATTCCGATGATATATGCCTGCTTTATATCCAAGAAATGCCCGACCATCGCATAATCCTGAACAATGCTCATTACCTTGTCATTGATGGTGCGCTCGTAGTAATGCAGAAACCAAGAGATATATTTATCATCTTTTTTAGAAAGGTAACGGAGTATATATTTTTGTAAATTGTTCTCTTTCGGCGGCGCCGGCATCAAACGGTATATTTGTAATTCTTTTTCCCATTCTTTCACGGCAGCCACCTCCCTCGTGTATTTAACGGGATTGTTTTAATCGTTTATCTGTTTCCTCATAAAGCCGTTCACGACGCATATCTATCGCATATTGCCTGTTGGCGTATCCTGCGTCCTGCTGTGCTTTCAGTTTGTATTCCTTTGCCAAGGTCTGCGCCGCCTTTGCAAATTCTTCCGTTATGGTTTTCCTGCCCTTTTCAGTGCGGATAGCGGCACAGCGGCGGTTGTAAATATCCACAACGGGATCTGCGGCGGCAAGCTCTTTGCGGTTAATGTTCGCGGCGTATTTTCGGCAAGTAACTCTTTTTCCTCTGACCTCATAAGGCGAGAGTCCATTGCAATATTGCTGACGGCGGGCAGAGGTCATCAAAAAATACTTTTTGCAGACACCGCACCTCCTTGGATAATGCCCGTAATGTAAGCCCTCAAAGAAATCGGTAATGATGAAGCTGTAATAGCTATCAAAATACAATCTGCGGGCAAGCGTTTCTGTTTTGCTTTTTGCATTTTTCCTTGTTGGTACATATTCCGTTGTCACCGGGAACGGAACAGAACCGAATACTTCCAATGCAATCGGCAGTAAATGTTCCTCGTCAAAGCGATTTGCTTCGTCCACCCGGCTTGCAAATACCGTCAACTGTTTATATGCCTTTTGCATATCTGTGGATATAGCATTATAGAATGCGAGGGTTTCCATAATCTCTGCAATCAGCGCATTACTTTCTTTGAAAAATACTTTATCGTATTCCGGCGGGAGCAAATCCAAATCCAGCTCAATTTGTGCTTTGCTTTCCACCATGGAACGGTGGTGAAAGAAATCTGTAATTTGCTTTGCGTTATTTTCGGAGAACAAGTCTGTTATTCTGTTGCGCTCAGCTATTACATCAAGTGCGCTGAACGGCTTGAGATTCGGCAAAGTATCAAGAATAAAGCCGATTTCTGTTCCGACAGAAATAAAGTCAGTTTCTTTCAAATAGCCTGCGGATAATTGTTCTGCAACATTCCATCCGTACTGCTTATATACACTAATCCTTGCGGCAGTATCGTTTCTATAATACTGATTCAGCAAATGCACGGCATAAGCGCCTGCCGCATAAGTTTTACTGTCTATCCGTACTCTTCCGTCACGGTAATCTGCGGTTAAAAATGGATTCATCTCTCATCCTCCATACCAATTCTATCATAAGGAATGTCCCATAAAACTCCCTTTGACTTTTTCAAAATAATTTTTTGAAAGCGCTGTTTCTGATGTGTGAGTTTTTAATCAGTATATCATAAAAACGGCTGAAATACAATGCTTTTCACTTGTTGCGTTTTTTGTTTTTGTTGTGTTACTATATTCCATATGAATTTAGACTTTTCCTGCATTCTAATAAGTGAGGGAGCGAAAGACCTCATAAATTTGGGCGCAGCCATCGGGAAACCGGCGGCTTTTTTACTGCCCCAAAAAAAGAAGGAGGAAAGGTCTATGATGAAAATCACACCCAAGCAGGCAGAGCGTATTCGCCGTCTTGTTAAGTCACTTTGCGCCAACTGCGATGAGAGCGGCAGCTGCTTGCTACTTGATGACGGCGAAGGACACAAATGCGTGCAGCTTATCTCTATCTACGGTATTTACTGCAACTATTTTCTGAACGCAGTATTACCCGCCGAAAAAGAACTGTACGAAGAAATCCAAAAGCAAAACAAATTGAAAACGGAAAGGACGAATAAAAATGAAAAACTTTAACAACACAAAAATTATCGGTATCGACCACGGCTACGGAAATATGAAAACAGCTAATTTCTGTTTTCCGACAGGCATTATCGCTTATGACTCCGAGCCGCTGTTTACCGCAGATATGCTTGTATATGACGGTAAGTATTATCTGATCGGCGAGGGACACAAGGAATTTGTTCCCGACAAAATCAAAGATGAGGATTACTATATCCTCACTCTTGCGGCTGTCGCAAAGGAACTGAAAGCGGAAGGCATTACCGAAGCAGATGTCCACATCGCCGCCGGATTACCTTTAACTTGGACAAGCGGACAAAAGGCGGACTTCGCCGCATACCTTGCTAAAAACGAGGAAGTTTGCTTCACCTACAAAAAGGCCGAATATCATATCCACATTGCAGGCATCAGTATCTATCCGCAGGGATACGCCGCTATTGCTTCCTTTGCCACAAAGCTTAATGGTATCAATCTGATTGCCGACATCGGCAATGGGACAATGAATGTGCTGTATATGATTAACGGCAAGCCGCAGTCTGGAAAAATGTATACCGAGAAGTTCGGCACTTATCAATGTATCCTTGCGGTTCGGGAAGCCTTTATGCAGAAAACTCACCGTGAAATCAATGATTATATTATTGAAGAAGTGCTGCGCACCGGTACAGCAGATATTTCCGCCGCTGATCTGAAAATCATTAAGGCAGTTGCTTCGGAGTATGTTCGGGATATTTTCCGCAGGCTCCGGGAACACGGTTATGACGAAAGCACCATGAAGCTGTATGTAACGGGCGGCGGTGGATGTCTTATTAAGAATTTCTACAAACCTAATGCTGACCGCACAATATTTGTTGAGGATATTTGCGCCGCTGCAAAGGGATATGAATACCTTACGGAAATCCAGTTGTCGGCAGGTAAAGGCGTATGAGCATTTACAGAATGACTTTGCGGTTTAATTTGGAGGCTGATGAAGAACGAAGTGCCGCCGAGTTTCTGCGAGAGCTTGATTGTGAGAAATTCAAATCTCGCAATCAATTTGTCATAGACTTGATTTCGGCGTATATGGCAAAGACAGCACAGGAGCAAAGTGAGGATGCCTTCGTGGAGAAAATCCGGCAGATGTTGCGGGAAGAAATAGCGGATATTTCTGTTGTTTCCCCTGAGCAGAAGAAAACCACCGCCGCTGTTACAGAACTGACTGAGGAACAAAAAGCAGAAAATGCCGCAAGTGTCCTTGCCGATTTAGAATTGTTCGGGTGATGTCAAACACCCGATTTTTTAATGTCAAAACGCATTTTACAGAAAATATGGCATCACTTTTGATGTCAGTAATATTTGCAGATTTTGCAAAGAAATCACGCTGTTTTGTGAGATAAAAGCACGCAGTACAAAGCGTACCGGGAACAACTGATATTGCTGAGACTGGTATGTCTCATACTGTAACAAGCAGGGACTTTGTGTGCCAAAGTCCCAATCAAAAGCCGCAGATTTTCTTGCGGCTTTGCTCTTTGGGGGCTTACCGCCCCCAATCCCCCGAAAAAATGAATGAAAGAAGGAATAATGTATATGAAAGATATACGAATTGCCGTGCGTGTCACGGCAAAAGAAAAAGATAAAATACAGTCAAAAGCCCGAAAGAGCGGGCTAAGCACAACTGAATATGTAAAGCAAAGAGCGTTAGGGTATGAGCCGAGAGGTATTCCGCCCGACGCTCTTTTTGCTTGTCTGGAAAAGCTCGGTGAGCTTGCCGACAAAGCGAGTTCACCGGAACTGGATATAGAAATCCGAACTGTACTGAAAGAAATTACGGCGGCATTTTTGTTGCCGGGAAAGGGGTGATGAATTTGGCTGTAACAGGCTTTTGGCCTATATACAAAAACCTAAGAGCAACGCTTGACTATGCCGACAATCCCGACAAGACCACTGCCCCGGAATATCTCGACGAGGATTTGTATGCTGCCTTACGCTATGCAGAGAACGATGATAAAACCGACCGCAAAATGTTCACGGGAGGTATCAATTGCTCGGCGCAGAATGCCTACGCCGAGATGATCGCCGTGCAGCGGCGGTTCGGACTTCGTGGCAAGGTGGTCGGTTACCACGGAATACAAAGTTTCCGTGAAGGCGAGGTCACACCAGAGCAGGCGTTTGAAATCGGGAAAGCCACCGCCCGAAAGATGTGGGGTGACAAATATCAGGTGCTTGTCACCGTGCATTTGAACACAGACAATGTGCATTGCCATTTCGTTGTAAACCCCGTGTCATTTAAGGATGGAACAAAGTTTCAAAACAAAATCGGTGACCACAAGGAGCTTCGCCGTGTATCGGATGAGATATGCCGGGAACACGGTCTGTCCGTTCTTGAAAACAGTAGCTTTTACGGTGGTAATAAAAAGGATTATTGGCGGCACAAGTCCGGCAAAAAAACACATCGGGACTATCTTCGTGAGGATGTGGAATATTGCCTGTCTTTTGCTACCTCTCCGAGAGAGTTTGAGAATCAGCTTTATGCACTCGGTTATACCCTCGATCCTGTGCGGTTTTCCGTGAAAGCGAAACACTGGGAGCGTTCAGTTAGGCTTGCAAATATCGGTTTTACAAAGGAAATCGTGCAGGCGCAGTTGGATAAAAACGCCGAGAGCAGATATCACCTATTCACTTTGGAGTACCGACCACCATACAGACCGAAAAAGTTCCCACTGGAGGATGAACTGCGAAAGATTGAGTTTTCCATTGACCACAGCTATGATGCGGCAACTGTTTTAGTAGATACACTCATTTATATCGTTATAACGGTTATCCAAATTGCCGCCGAGCTTGCCGATGTAATGCTGCTGTCGCCTGATCTTCGGGCGACGGAAAAGGATTTGAAAGAACTTGTAGCAGATTATCATTTTCTCAAAGAAAATGACATTCACACAGTAGCCGATTTGCAAGCGAACATCGACGAGAGCAAAGCGCAGTTATCCGATTTGGAATGTGAGCGCAAAGATTTAAGCAATCGTATCCGCCGTCCGAAATCGCCGGAGGATGAGAACAAGAATAAAGAGCGCCGCAAAGCGATTAGCAAACAAATGAAGCCTGTTCGTGAACGGCTTCGCCGTGCGGAGAAAATTTTGGAGAGTTCTCCGCATTTATATGCGTTATTAAAACAAGAGCACGAGCTTGAGAGAAAAGCCCGTGCGAGATATTTAGATAGGAGTAGATGAAAATGAAAAATACAATGAGAAAACCGGTAACTATTCCGGTTTCAAAGCTTCGCCCGTTTGAGGGGCATCCGTTTAAAGTAAAGGACGATGAGGAAATGAATACCTTGATTGAAAGTGTACAGACGCAAGGAATTCTTTCACCCTTGATTGTCCGACCGATTGAAAACACAGATGCATACGAGGTGATAAGCGGACACCGCCGCTTACACGCCGCACAGAAGGCAGGGATTACAGAAGTCCCTGCCTTAATTTATGCCCTTGACCGTGACTCAGCCGCTATAGCTTTAGTGGACAGCAACCTGCACAGAGAGCATATTCTGCCCTCAGAAAAGGCATTTGCTTACAAGTTGAAACTTGATGCAATGCGCCGACAGGGATTTCGTTCAGACCTAACTTCCGCCCAAGTCGGTCGGAAGTTAGAAACAGCGGATATAATCGCACATCAGTCAGATGACAGCAAAACTCAGGTGCGCCGCTATATTCGCCTAACAAACCTTATTCCCGAACTTCTTGAATTTATGGATGAAGGTAAAATGGCACTGTCCGTTGGTGTGGAGCTTTCCTTCCTTGATGAGCAGCGCCAGTACGATGTTTTGGAACAATGTGAAATCAACGACTGCACGCCATCCTATTCTCAGGCTTGGCGTATGCACAAGGCAGACCGTGAGGGATTGCTTACCAAAGCTGTTATTCAGGATATTATGTGCGAGGAAAAAGCTAACCAACGTGAGATGTTTAAAGTCCCAATGGAACGCATACGCCAATATGTTCCTAACGCCAATGTAAAGCAGGCTGAAGATTTTGTTTTGAAGGCTTGCGAACATTACCGTAAGTATCTTCGCAACCGTGACCGAGATTCGAGATAGGAGGTGCGCTTATGGATTTTAAAATGAATGCCGTTATTCACCGTGGCAACAACTACAATAACGCCCTCTGTTCTTTTCAGCACAAGCGAATGGAATTTCTGGAACAGGAAATTCGAGCGCTTGACAGCGAAACGCTGTGGTTACTCTTACGCCAGATTTGCAAAAACGGTCGCACATTGGAAAGCGTCACCGGGCTGGCTGTATAATGAAAAAGCAGGAGGACTGATATTATGACAAAGAAACAAAAATACAATACTGAGGATAACCGGTGCGTAGCCATCTACGCCCGAAAATCCCGCATCACCAACAAAGGCGACAGTATCGGCGTGCAGTTCAAGCAATGTGAAGAATACGCCAAACGGGAATTGAACCTTGATGAAGATTACACTTTTCTTGAATACGAGGACAAGGGACTTTCCGGCTACTATTCCGACCGTCCTGATTTTCAGCGTATGCTTCACGATATTGAAATGGGCAAGATCCGTGCCGTCGTCTGCTATAAATTAGACCGTATCGGCAGAAAGACAAGCGACCTGCTGCGCTTGCTTGACTTCCTTGAAAAGCACAAAGTAGACCTACTGATATGCTCCAACAATATCAACACGGCATCCGGCGTATCAAAAATATTTATTCAGATATTCGCCGTCGTTGCTGAATTTGAGCGTGATACCTTAACAGAGCGTATCACAGACAATATGATGGAACTTGCCAAAGACGGGCGCTGGCTGGGCGGCAATACACCCACAGGATTTACCGTTCGGCGAGTGAAAACCGGCAGCGGCAAAAACAAATCGGCTTACAGTTATTTGGAGAGCATTCCAGAGGAAAAAGCAATGATACAAAAGCTCTATGAGATATTCACCGCCACTCGCTCTATCAAGAAAACAGCAGACAAGATGAATGAATTGGGATATCGAACAAAAGTCGGAAGTAAGTTCAACACTTCCACAACGAGACTCCTTTTGAAAAATCCCGTTTACTGCACCGCCGACGAAAGCGCATACAATTATTTTTTGGAGCATAACGGCGGTTTATGCGGGGATATTTCCGATTTTGACGGTCAACACGGCATTTCTGCTTATAATAAAACCGATCAGGAGAAATTTGAGGATGTCGACAGCACTTTTATTTCACCGAAATTTGTGCAGTTGATGTCACAAAAGCCTCTTTCCGAATGGATTATCTCAGTCGGCAGACATGAGGGCTTTATTTCAAGCCGGCAATGGATCGACACGCAGAATATGCTGGACGATATTGCAGAGAAATACAACCGTCCGCACCGAAAGACCAACGCCTTGCTTGCAGGACTGGTCTATTGTCCGCATTGCGGGAAACGCCTGCGGGTTATCTCCGAATCCAACCGCTGGACAAACGGCAAGCCGAGATTCAAGTATGTTTGTCCCGGCTATCGTGCAGGCGAATGTACCTTTCGTGCGGTGGACGGTGTTTTGCTTGATGAATTTGTGGTGAAACAGTTATCCCAACTTGCCGATGAGGACAGTGAATACTTCGAAAAGCTTCTCAATCAAAAAGCATCCGATATTTTCAGCTCGTCGCAGAATGAAAAAGAACTGTCCGACCTCAGAAAGAAGAAGGCACAGCTTGAAACGGCAATAGCCAATCAGGTGAAAAATCTTCGGGAAGCGGATGACAGCCTGAAACGTTTTATACAGGAGGATGTGAAGGCGCTGACCGATGAACTTTCCGAAACAGAAACTCTCCTGCAGAAACTGGAGGATAGCAGACAAAGTCAGATGTATGCTATCCGTGATATTGAGGAAATCAAGGAACGACTGCTCTCCTTCGGGAAGTATGCTGAAAATGCCGCACCCGATGTAATAGTAACGCTGATACAAACCTTTGTGGAGCGTATTTATATTACCGATGAAAACGATGAGCGTCACTGCCACATCTTCATCAAAGGTTGCTCGAAAGAAGATTATGATGACTTCTTCCGGGCAACCGGTTACATAGAAAACACACAGGAAACCGGAGCTGTCACATCCGTTTTACCTGTGTGTGATTCAGATGAGTGTTGCAAATTCGGCAAGATATTGACAAATCATTTAAAAGATATAAAATATATGTGTCAGCACTGTATAAAGGAGCAGAGGATTATGTACGAAGAAATAAAGAAACAAACAGCAAATGCGCTTGAAGAACTTATTGAAGTAAGTAAAATAAACAGCGGAAAGCTTGTGGTAATAGGCTGTTCCTCCAGCGAGATTGTGGGAAAAACCATCGGTAAGGGCTCAAGCCCCGAGGCGGCGGTTGCGGTTGCAGAAACCGCACTCGATATTCTTAAAAAGCACGGATTGCAGCTTGCGGCACAGTGCTGCGAGCACCTTAACCGTGCGCTCATTGTTGAAAGAAATACAGCCGAAAGACTCGGTCTGCAAATCGTTAACGTACGTCCCGTCGTGCACGCCGGCGGCTCGTTTGCCACGGCGGTATACGATGAAATGACCGACCCTGTTGCCGTTGAATTTGTTAAAGCCGACGCAGGGCTTGATATAGGAAGTACCCTCATCGGAATGCACTTAAAGCATGTCGCAGTTCCTGTAAGACTCAGCGTAAAACAGATTGGCAACGCATACGTCACCGCTGCAAGAACAAGAGCAAAGTATATCGGCGGATGCCGTGCACAGTATACCGAAGAATAAAAAGGAAAGATACAGCAACAAAAAAGCGAGAGCCCCGACAACAACCGTTTCGGAGCTCTCGTTTTAATTCTTCTGAAATTCTAAACAAATATTCTAAACAAATAAATATTTCTAAGCTCTTTCCAATTTACAAACGCACTCATCGTGACGCGATTGACGAAGGGAATTTTCATCACCTTCTGTATCATCTTCTTCATCATCGAAATACAGCGTATCGACAGCCTTTCCGTCGATGTTCAATGGTATCTTGAACTGTACAGACTTAATCCAACGACCGTCTGGCTGCTTCTCTGGATATATCTCAATCTTCTCGATTAATAGATTCATCAGCATCTTCTTGTCAGCATCCGTCATATCATCAATGTTATCAATCATCTCGTCGATAATTCGCTTATACACTTCTACAGACAGGTTTTCACCCTGTGCATTCTGTATTGCAAGCTCATTCTGATATAGATTATTGTCAATTACTGCAATCTGCTCATTGATTTCATACAATCCATCTTTATATGTCTTCATCAAATCATCATAGAACTCATCATCTATATCCAAATCATTGATACGTCGCAGCTGCTTTGTTTTCTTAGAAACCAGAGAATTTTTCTCTTTCTCAAGACGTGTCTTCTCTTCCTGCAGTTCCTTAACAGAATCATCAGAATCCAGCCTTTTCAAAATCTGGTCTTTCATATCGTTTTCGCCACCGAACACGTATTTGACCAGAGCGATTACCTCTGCATTGATTTCCTCTTGCCGAATATGCTTTTTATAATCGCAAGGATGACCAGACACCATTTTTCGATTTTTACAGATATAGTACCACATATCTGTATAGAACTCCTCAGACCCCTTTTTCTTCTTTCTGTTGACTACGCCATACATGCTTGCACCGCAGACCGGGCATTTCAGCAATGCAGACACCATATGTTCATGTTCCTTGCTGTGCGTCTTCTCACGCTTAAAAGCGTTCAGCTCACGTTTCGCCTGTAATTCTTCCGCTTGCGTTGTATCAATTACAGCGTTAACTGGTGAACTTTCAGTCGCCTTTTTATCCGGCTCTCTATTGGCAGTACAGCCTGCCATACCAAAAATAAGAGTCAATATTATTGTGATTATTACGATTTTTCTCATACAAAAATCACCTCGCTATTCACAATTTCCATTGCTCTGTTGCGGATGTTATTCATCTTCCGCACCCATAGTATAGGATTATCCGCTTTCAATTTTTCGGTAACATTTTCTTTTTCGGCAAATGATTTGACAAGTTGTGAAAATATTGTTTGTGCCTGTTCTTCGATTTTTGCAAGGTAAGGGTACAGCCTTTCCGATGTTAGCAGATTGTAATACTTTACTTTTCTTGCTGAGAACTTGAACCAAAGGTTTTTATAACCTTTTCTATATTTTCATAACTCCAACATTCTTTTAATACTATATCATTTTTCAATGATTCAATTAACTCATCAAAAATTATATCTCTTTGATATTCTTTCACTTCACCCGATTTAACCTTATTAGCGACATTACAATATTCTTCTGCTAATCCATGTGTATTTAACAATGGCATACGATATAAATCAATAGAATAGTCAAACAGCATTTCTTCCAATCGTTGTGCAAAGAAAAGAACGCCATCATTTTCAAAATCTCCACTCCAATTACTTGGTAAAGAATATTTCATATTATCACCTTAGTCCACGCCTGTCACACGGAAAGAGAAGCCCTCAACTTTACCGTCAGAGGAAGTCTTTACGATTTTAAGAGAGCCTTTCTGTACTGCATTGATAAAGCCCATACCCGCCTTATTTTCCACGGTGTAGGTCTTGCCGTTCTCCTCGATGGATATGGTATACACATTTTCATCAAGCACAAAGCCTGTCGGAGCTTTGGTTTCCTTTACCAGATATTTGCCGTAGCGGAGTTCGCTCATCTGGTATACGCCGCCGTCAAGTTCTTTCATTTCGCCAAGCAGCGTATCGTCCTTATCCAGTTTCCCATCGCCGTTTATATCGGAGTAAACCTCAAATACCGCACCAGACAGCTTGTTGTCGGGATA
>USAR01000011.1 GCA_900552605.1 uncultured Oscillospiraceae bacterium
CTACCATAGGAGGTCTCTTTTTTCTATTGTCCATTTTTCACGGACTTGTTCAAACATGCGTGTTTTGTAGTCTTTTTTTTGTGAAAGAATATTATCATATCTGCTTCCGGTTGGCGTGCGGACAATCCATTTAATGAGGGATTATCTATCGCTTAAAACGGAGGATCAGAAAGGGGTGGTTGCAAATGCAGTATTCTGATAAAAAGCAGAGAACAAGAGTATCTAAAATACTGCGCAGAGTTGTTGCAATGGTATGTGTTATAGCCTTAACCTTTGCGGAACTTATATATGCAGTCACCGCCGAAACTGACAATAGAAAGCTGCTTAACGGCAGCTTTGAGGAAGGGCAGACTTTTACAGGCAGCTATTCACAGCCTGATCAGAGCGCTGTTCCCTCGTGGAATACAACGGCTTTTCAGGGTAAAATTGAGTTATTCAGAAGCAATACAGGCACTTATATAAAAGGTGTAAAATTGGAACCCAAAGACGGAACTTATGCCGCGGAGCTTAATGCGGACGAGGAAAGTACCCTTTACCAGAATGTAAAAACAACTCCGTCAAGCGTGTATGAGTGGGGACTGGATCACGGCGGCCGAAACGGAAAGGATATAATGGCTCTGGTTATAGGACCTAAGCAGAGCATTGACCCGTCAAAGCCCAACAAGGACGGACGCGATCAGCTAATGCAGATGGTTGACTGGCTCAATATAGATGTCAGCACGATTATATCGGGAGCAGAGCCTACTCAGTACACCGTTTACAGTAAAAAATTTGCCGCAAGCGGCGCTTTTGAAGACAACGCGGGAAACAACGCGTTCAGCCTAACGCCCAGTTCAATCTATACCGAAGAATGGCATATATGGATTATGGCGTCCTCAAGGGCTACAACCGGTAGTAATCCTTGGAATTCCTATGGCTCTAATGCCACGAGTACAGCGGGTTCAGGCAACGGCTCGGGCAATACAGGGGTGGATTTAAGCAAGTACTATTTCTATACCGTTCCGGCGGGGCAGACCGATACCCTGTTCGGCTTTGTTTCGGTCGGATATGTCGATTCTATTGCGACTGCGGACAAAGCAAAGACCTACGGCAACTTTCTTGATAACATTAATTTTCAGATTTACCACCCCCTGTCAGGAAGTACCTCTAACCACGGTAGTGCGGTTGTCGGCGGAAGTGACGGAACAAGCGGTGGTGAGGGCGCTACGGCGGGTCATGAGGTAACGATTGACAATAAACTTTCAACCTTTGTTACCGACGGTGAGCCCCTTAAAATTCAAGCCATTGTGAAGAAGGCAGATGTTGATGACGGCTGTGAATTTGTAGGTGTGTATCACACAGAGAATGATGAAAACGGAAATCCCAAAACCGAATTTTTGAAATTGGCGGGAAATGTAATTGAAGACACGGGCAGCTTGACCGAAGAGGAGAAAGCGGGTAAATGGCTGAAAACCACGAATGCAGCCGGCGATATTATTTATACCTATTATCTTGGTAATATCACTTCGGCAACCGACCTGCATTTTGTATTTATCAAGAGCCCTACCGTAACCTACGACCCCAACGGCGGTAAGGCTTATGTGGTTGAACGGGAATATAACACAGACGAAGCGGCGAATGTATACAGCTTCAAGCCTGCCTCGGGTCATAACGAGGCGCAGGCAAACACAGGCACAATATTTATTGACCCCTGTGTATCCCATGCGGCAGAGGGACAAAACAACGGTTGGAAATTTTTAGGCTGGAAGCTTACAGGTGACATTTTTGAGAATGTTTCCGGGATTACACCGATCAATCCGGAACAATTGGGCAGTCTGATACTTCCCGCCGAGCATACCATAGCCTGCGATTACACCTTTGATGGCGTAAACGGTGATTCGAAGGCGCAGTATTTTAAGATTTATAACGGCAATGTTCACTTGACCAAGGCGATCGTCCAAAATGATCGTGATGAGGATATAGGTGTAACCTGGAGTGATAGCGGCGAAACAAAAGCCTATGCCAATGTCCACAAGGGTATTACCATGATTGCCCAGTGGCGCTGGTTGCAGGCGTTTATTCCGCAGAAGCATAATGCCGAAACCAACCTATACGAAAATTCCCTTGAAGGCGGAACGGTTGAAATCAAAAGCGTAACCAATACATCGGATGAAAATTATAACGCCGCATATAATGAGAAAGGCGGCAAGTCATACCACGCCAAAACCGATGAAAAAATAATCGTCAAGGCAACCGCAAATGAGAATTATACATTTGAGGGCTGGTATGATGAAAGCGGAAAGCTTATTACCACTAATGAAGAATACGCCTATGTTGAAGCGAAGGAAAGCGTAAAAACCTTTTACGCACGGTTTTCCAACACCGTTACACAGACCTATATCCGTCAGATAAAAAGCGGCGACAGTTGGACAGAAACCACCGAAGATACTATAGGAACGCTTGCCAGATACAGTTATACCGATGCGGTGGGCAAACCGATAAGTTCCACCGCCACAGCGGGTAAGGGCTACAAATTTGTCGGCTGGTACGATTCCGAGGGTAATCAGGTTGCCGACAGTATGCTGATAAACAACGGTGCGACAATAAGCTACACCACTACGGGTAACGCAACCTATTACGCACGTTTTGAAGATGCCTATACCCTTGTAGTCAGCAAAATCGACGGCGATCAATCCACAGAGGATCATAAGGTTCCTCTTGCCGGAGCGGAGTTTACCCTGTACCAACAGGATGACAGCGGGACAGATACAATCCGGTATAATGATGGGGAAAGCGTAAAAAGCATAAAGTGTACAAAGATTTCCTCCGTCACGACAGTCTTAACCGCAGACCGTACAAAGGCAACCGCAGTTTTTGCAGATTTGCTCGACACGGGAATCGACTATTACCTTGCCGAGACAAAGGCGCCTGCAGGCTATCGGCTGCTTGATACGCCCTTAAAAATAACCATTAACGGTTCGGGCAACACCGCCTGGATCGATGATGAAATATCTAAGGTAATTACAGCAAAGGAGGTAAATATTGAACTTGAAAACTGTTTGACGCTGTTTATGCCCACTTCCGGAATAACTTTTACCGGCGGTTGGTATGCAGCGGCGGGACTCACGCTGCTGGCTGCAGCGGCAATCGGTTTGTTTGGGTTTAAAATGCGCCGACTTAAAAGTAAAATATAAATAACGAAAGGGAAATCACTATGAAAACAAAAGCTAAAAAATTGGTAACTCTTATCCTGACAGCACTGCTTGTGTTGTCCATTCTGCCGATGAACGTTTTTGCGGCACAGAGAAAGGTCACCGCAAGCTCAAACGCTTCTATCACAATCAATAACGCAGTAGAAAATGATGTGCTTGCGGCTTATAAAGTGGTCGACATTGCCTATAACGCCGCAAATAACACTTTGTCTTATGCGTGGAACAGTGCTTTTACCGATTATTTTGCCGGCACCACTACTTTTAATTCCACAGCGAAAACAGTAGAACAGTTTGATGCGCTTAATGATGATTCCGATGAGCTGAAAACACTGCTTGCAGGGCTTCCGAGCTATATTGCAAACAGAACAATTGCTCCTGTCGACACTCGGACTGTTACCGCAGACAAAACTGCTACCTTTGCAGACCTTGCAATGGGCGAATACTTTATCCGCCCGACCTCTACGACCTCGGTTTACCAGTTGATGCTTCAAAAGGTTGAGCCGACTGTAGCTGAGGTTGACGGAAAGCAAACCTATGTTATCGAAGATGTTACCTTTAGCGCAAAGCACAAAGAAGTGTCTGTTGGCAAAACCGCCAATAAAACCAGCGTAACCAAGAACGAAAAGGTAACTTATACAATTATGGTTGATATTCCCACCTATGCGTCACAGGCAACAGATAAATCTTTTTATGTTGCCGACCGTCTTCCCGACGGACTTACTCTTGATGCCGGTTCAATTAAGGTGGCGAGAAACGGAACAGATATTACTGACGCTGCGGGAACCCAATATACGCTTAATGCAATGGCAACTGCCGAATATACCTTCAAATTAAGCGTTTCTACGCTTCAGTATACCGACAACTGGTCTGCCAACGGCGGGAAACAGCTTGTAATTACATACACCGCAACCCTTAACAATAACGATACAACCGCAGTTAATACTAAGGAAACCAACACGGTCACCTTTGACTATTCCAACTATCCTTATGTTGACGACCCACATGAATCTAAAACCGCTACCGTTGATGTAACAACCTTTACCATTAAGATTGATAAGTATGTCGATGGCGAATCAACCACCAAGCTTGCCGGTGCAAAGTTCGATCTATATCGTACTGTTTACCCGGGAGAAGCTGGTGGTGTACTCATTCCGCATACACTGGTTCAAGGAATAAAGCTTGAGGCGGATAAAGTCACTGATACTGACGGTGTTGCGACCTTTGAAAAGTATGAGGCGAACGGTGATCGCTATGATTACTATCTTGTCGAGACTCAGGCGCCCTCGGGTTATAATCTTCTTGATAATGCTGTTAAGGTTAACTTTACTGATGCAGATGTTGAAGGAACCGCAGGCATATTTACCGTTGAGGTTTCGAACAGCAGCGGTATTAAGCTGCCGATCACGGGTGGTACAGGTACTGTAATATTCACCATAATCGGTATTGCGCTCATGGTTGGCGCAGTTGTGTTGTTTGTTGTTTCTCGCAAAAAATCTGCTAAAGAAAGCAAATAATTAAAGACTTATTTATAAGGGGCGGCGAGCAGTTGCCGCCCTTTTCGGTTATTAGGAAAGGAGGAAAACATTGTGAAAAAAGCTTTACCGACAATATTAATTATTCTTGTATTTCTTGCCGGAATCACGGTTTTCCTCTATCCTACCGTTTCCAACTATCTTTACGAAAAAAACAGCAGCAAAGCAATTACATCCCACGCTGAAAATCTGTCAAAATTATCTAACGAGGTAATTGCCGCAGAAAGGGAAGCAGTCGACCGTTATAATAAAAGCCTGTTTAAAAATGCCGTTGTGCTGACCGACCCTTTTGACCCGGACGCTTACCCCATAACCGACGGCGAATACACCGAGCTTTTGGCTTTTGATGAAGTAATGGCAAGTATTGAGATTCCTGCAATTGATGTGTATCTGCCGATCTATCACGGAACAAAGGAAGAAACATTGTTAAAGGGTGTAGGGCATTTGGAAAACACCTCGCTGCCCGCAGGGGGAAAGGATACCCACGCCGTTCTCTCCGCTCACTGCGGTTTGCCGTCTGCACGACTTTTTACCGATCTTAATTTGCTTAGAGAGGGCAACATTTTTCGTATTCACGTTCTGGACGAGACGTTAATCTATCAGGTTTACGATATCGAGACAGTCGAACCTGACGACAGTTCCTCTCTTTTTATACAGGAGGGCGAGGATCTTGTGACTCTGATCACCTGCACTCCCTATGGTAAGAATACCCATCGTTTGCTGGTACACGGCAGACGAATTGAGGAAAAGGATGAAGCTCTGATCGAAGAACCGAAAATCGAAAAGAAAATGACATGGGAGGACTATACAAAGCTTGCGGCCATCGGTATTACGGCGGTGTTTGTTCTGTTGCTGCTTGGAAGTGCGATTAAAGGCTTGATACGGAGGAAGAAGCATGAGAAAGCTGATTAGAATAATAGCTGTTATCTTGTTGATTGTCGGCATTGGCTTTTTCACCTACCCTATAGCTTTGAAGATTGCTTTTAATATGCAGGCAGATAAGGCGATAAATCAATTCGAGTCGATTAAAACGGACAATGCCCTGCCCTATTCAGAGCTGCGAAAGGCGATGTTTGATTATAACGAACAACTGTATTTAAGCGGTCAAAGCGGGCTTATTGATCAGCTGTCGTATGAAAAACCGGATTTTTTACTCTCCGATTACGGGATTGACAGCGATATACTCGGCTATATAACTATCCCTTCGATTGAAGTTAAGCTTCCTATTTACAACGGCGCAAGCGAGGAAAACATGACTAAGGGCGCGACCTATCTTGCAAACACTTCACTTCCTGTCGGCGGAAACAATACCAATTGCGTAATTGCCGCCCACACGCGGTATAAGGGAATCCATATGTTTAAAAGGATTACCGAGCTTGAAATCGGAGATGAAATTTATATAACCAATTTGTGGGAGACGCTTGTATATAAAGTGGTGGAGACAAAGGTTATCGACCCTATTGACAGTCAAAATATTTATATTAAAACAGGCAGATCTCTTGTAACCCTTTCAACCTGCCATCCATACCCTAAGAATTATCAGCGGTATTTGGTATATGCCGAGCTTGTCGAGAATTAGACTATTTTCCAAAATAAACCTTTAAAGAAATTTGCAACATATATGAGTACGGAATAATTATTGTTTGGATATATGAAAAAATAGGTGTGTTCGTGCCGGTATTTCAATACTTTTTAATCAAATCCGCTATGAACAAAAAGATGCCCTCCGAAAAACTCCGATTTCATCGGGGTTTTTCTCGTTTTTGGGGTAAGTTATTTGAAGATAGTTTTAGAGATGCCAAACGACAAAAATCCTATTCAGATACCTTTTAAACCGACATAACCGAAAATACGAGTAAAAGCAAGCACATGGACTCGAAACTGCATTTTATTTATAGATTGTTTCTGCATTGATATACGCAGAATAAGCAATAACAATGGGGACGGCAATCAAACTATCCCCAAGTTCATCTATGCATTATATATAAGCTCACGTAATACGATTTCGTTTGCTCTGATTCGTATGTTATTCATTTGGCGAACCCATTCCATTTGATTTTCTGCCTTGAGCTGTTCTGTTATACCCTCACGCTCTGCCATCTGCTTAACCAGCCGGGAACACATTTCTTCTGCCTGTTTGTCAATATCAGCAAGGTAACTATTCAATTTGCCACTGAGCTGCAAGCCGGAGAGAAGAACCCGCTTGTTATCTCGCAGATAATTCAAGTGCCGCTGCCCCCATACACCGATATGCACTGGTTCTTCCACCGGTAGTTTCAGACACGGCAAGTAATAGTTGCCCTGTAGCTCATACCATAGCCCGTTGCTTTCGTTATATTTGTACTTTTCCATATTATCTTGACCTCCTTAAAATCTTGTGCTATCATCATATCAAAGAGACGCAACGTCGGCAAATGTACGGGGAAATATGTGAGCCTTCAGCCGGATTTATGATATTAATTTCAGGTTGGTTAAGAACATCCGCACCATAACGGGTGTCGATATAGGAACTGAGGGTTCTTTATATCGCACCCGTTTTAATTTTGCCTGTTTTTACCCGCAGTGGTCTAAAGCTGATACATATGTTACATCTACGCCTTTACGAGTCTGCAATGTGATTTGAGGAATTGGTATTTCAATTTCTTTTGGTATCTCTATAGAACCGATACAATTGTAAAATATGTCAATCCGTTGAGTTTGCTTACCATCAACCGTTTCTGCATGATGCACTTCTATATGATCTACAAGTTCATTTAATATACGCGGTGTCAATTTTTTGATTCGCGTATATTTTTTTATAGCAGACAGAAACACTTCGGTATTTGCAACCAATTGATTATGCTCGTTGTATTCTTTGTTGAGTTCATCTAATGGGACACGAAAGCATAGAAACAACTCGAATATATCTTCGTAAGACAGCAACCGAGCAAAGAGAAATTGTAGATAAAATAGTTGATTGGTAAAGTTAAGGGCATACACCTCAATTTGAAGAGTATGCCCGGAATTATAGCCTTTCACAATATGGGATTATATTTTCTATTGCGGCAACTATTTTGTTTTGCTCTTGTAATGGTGGTAAAGGAAATAACAGTTGATGAAGCGCATTTGATGATAATCCCTGTATTCCTATCCCTTTTCCGCCAATAAGCCCAATATTCTTGTAAAGATAAAAGATGTAATAATAAAATCTTATGCTTATATTGGTATAAGGACGTAGACGGTGTATATGATTCTGTATTCTTATCGGATAATCATACTTCCAAATCGCAGCTCTGCCGATATCTCCACCTTCACAAACAAGCAAATCGCCTTTTGTTACAGTACATTTTTCCATTTCATTTTCTGTAAACGGCATTTCTTTCAGTTTTTCAAGCTCAAATCTATTCCAATACAAATTTGAAGTTGTAATATAAGAAAGTTTCTTGCCTGTTGAATTTGATGAGTTCAATGCTTTACCGGTATTATGTTGAAATACTATAACAACAACGGAAAACGCCGTGTGAAATACTTTTCCACGGGACTGCCCGAAAAGGGTAACAAGCGCAAAGCCGAAGCCGAACTTGCACGAATCAGAAGTGAATTCGTGCCGCCGCAGGAAGTCGGCGAGCTTGCTTCCGATATGCCGTTTGCAGACTATCTGCTCGAATGGCTGGACATCGTCAAGGTGCGTGTTAAGGCAACCACATTCAGCTCTTACGAGCAAATGGTGAAATCGGTGATTGAGCCGTATTTCCGAAAGAAAGCGGTAACGCTTCAGGGTTTGGAGGCAAGACACATTCAGCAATTCTATTCCGAAAAGCTGAAAACGGTCAAACCAAACTCGGTTATTCACTATCACGCCGTTATTCATCAGGCGCTGAAATATGCAATGAAAACAGACCTTGTTACGCAGAATGTGGCAATGAAAGTGGACCGCCCGAAAAAGAATGATTATCAGCCTGTATTCCTTGATGCAGAAGAACTGCAACACTTATTTGAAGTAGTCAAAGGGACAAAGCTGGAACTTCCTGTTTTGGTCGCCGCTTTCTACGGCTTGCGTCGTGGCGAGGTCTGCGGGCTGAAATGGGACGCCATTGACTTTGAGCGTGGCACAATCACTATAAGGCACACAGTCACATCGCTGCAAGTGGACGGAAAAACAAAAATGTACGCACAGGACTCTGCCAAAACAAAATCCAGTATGCGTACACTTCCGCTTGTCGGCAGCTTTGCTGAGTATTTCAAAGAAGTAAAAGCGGCACAAGAGGTCAACAAAAAGGTCTGCGGCAACTGCTACAACTACGAATATGACGGTTATGTCTTTGTAGACGAGCTGGGAGATTTAATGCGACCGGAATATTTGACAAGCTATTTTCCGCAGTATATTCAAAAGCACGGTTGTAAAAGAATGCGTTTTCACGATTTAAGACACAGTTGTGCAAGCCTGCTTCTTGCGAACGGCGTACCGCTGAAACAAATTCAGGAGTGGCTGGGACACAGCGATTTTTCCACCACCGCTAACATCTATGCCCACCTTGACTACACTTCAAAACTGTCCTCGGCAAAGGCAATGGTCAGCGGAATGGCGCTTCCCGAATCGGTGAATTTCGGCAGTAAGTGGACCGAAATTTCAGATGATGGCGGAAAGAAGTGATTTTTACGGTTCGAATACGCCAAAATGCCCGAAATCGCCTTGTTCTTTCCAAAAAACGGCATGTTCTTTCCATAGTTTTGAGCCGATTTTGAGCAAACGAGCAAAAAAGAAAAGTCCGGAAACCCCTTGATTTACCGGACTTTTTGGCGGAGAGTTAGGGATTCGAACCCTAGGTTCCTTTTGGGAACACAGCATTTCGAGTGCTGCACCTTCGACCACTCGGACAACTCTCCGTGTATGTGATTCCGCATTTCTTCCAAAAACTTTTGGAAAGAACTGACGGAAAGAACAACAAAATATTTAATTTTCGAACCGAAGAAAAGCCTGAAATTATGGGCTTTTTAAGCGGAGGAAACAGCCAACTCTTCAAAAAATTTCGAGTCTTTTAGTCATCTTATCAAGATCAGGTAGTTTCGTGTTATTTTCAGGTCGTTTCGTCTGCGCCGAAAGCCGCATAAAATAAGGCTTTTTCAACCCTAAAGCCTTGTTACGACTGCATTTTTTCAAAGTGGGTTCAAATCGGCATTTTTGCCGATTTTGGAGAGAAATCAGGGAAGACAGGAGAGAAATAGGGAGAGAAGGCAATACAAAATTACATACACCGCAGAAAGGACTTCAAACCGACGAAATCTATTTTTGAGGTGTATCAGATGATGAATCTACCGATTGACTGGGACAGCGTTCCCAATGTGATGAATAAGGATCAGTTTTATCGCCTTTGCCATATCAGCAAATCCACGGCGTTGCATTTGCTCAAAAGCGGCAAGGTTCCCTGTGAGTGGACGGGCAAGAAAACACGGTGCTATAAAATTAAAAAAGAGGATGTTCGGGCGTACCTTGAGGAACGAGCCGTTTATCCCGAGCTCTATTCTGCACCCCGTGGATGGTACGGCGGTCATTATGTGGCGAAGCTTTCCAAGGAACTGCCCGAGGATGTCCTCCGGCAAATGCACGACTATTACGCCAAGCTACTCGGCAAATATAAGGATGTCGTTACCGTGCAGGAGGTTGCCGCTTTGACCGGCTACGCCAAAACCACCGTAAATAATTGGTGCAACCGTGGGGAACTTAAATCATTCCGCAAAGGGCAACTCTTTTACATACCGAAAATCTTCCTCATCGACTTTTTCTGCTCGCTGACCTTCCGCTCCATTACCCGCAAAAGCCTGTGGCATATCCAAACGCTGAACGATTTTCAAAGGAAGATGAAACAGAAGAAATAAAAGTAACCGCCTCTGCATTTTCGCAGAGGCGGCTGCTTATCAATTAGTCATCATATTCGTCATCCGACCAACCGGATATGATATGTAATTCACCCGAATCCATATCCATTGCCATATTATCTCCCATACGCATCAGCAAATCGCCGTCAGAGTCAATTGCCATATTGTCTGAGATTGTATGAGCAAAATCTCCGTCATCGTAGTCAAAAAAGTGTTTTCCCATAAATTTTCCCCCTACTTAATCTAAATACAATTTCATTTTTTCGTATGCATTAACTGTGTCTGTATCATATGTATTAAAATCTTCTGAAAATGTTTGAAGGCTTCCGGTTGGGTTGATAACCAATTTTGTCATTTGCAAGTAATTATCATAATAATTCTTTAACACAGAGTAAGCTTCCTCATATTGTGTTGGAGGATTTCTCAGTTTTTTCATTAAATCAGTAACATTTGATTGGTTCAATTCAATTTCAGAAATACTGTTCATGAAATTTTCATCGGCAAATAAATTGGATAGAGCATCATTAAAATCATCTACAAATTTACCGTTCTTCATTGTGTATTTGTCTGTCTCGGCATCTCTTACCTCATAAATTGCATTGTACCATACACTCTTGATAAGATTGCCTGCGGTTTCTGCTTTTGCTGCACCGTCAAGCATTTTATAGGTGACGGTTTCTAAATTATCATACTCCACAGTGGCTTGTCCGTTCATAAGCATCGGGAGCAGCCAGTCACGGAGTTTAATTAATTCACGGTTTTCTTTTTGACACTGACCAATTTTCTGATGAATCGGTGCAACAATTTCCGAGAATGCTTGAACAATCTCAGAAGGTGGCAAAACGATTCTACTCTGTTCCAAATGATCAGTTGTAATATGTCCCATCGTTGTTTTTCTTGCTTCTGCCATTTTTACAAAGTTTATAACATATGCAGAAAACTGATGATAAACATATTCTTTTGAATAACCATTGATAGGAACCACTTTGAAAATATGCTGGTTAAGTCCGGCATCTCCGCCAAACCAATACATAACTTCTAGTGTAGCCGACCAAGAAAAAAGTATGTCTCCATCGAAGATTTTGTGTTTCTCGGGAATATTCACGGAAACCAATTCAGTTTCTTCAGTAATTCCGTCATGCATTTCTTTGATTTTTACGACTGGAAGTGCTTTTTCATTTTCTTTTGGTCTATGTTTCTGACAAGCTAATCCATTGATAGGGTTAGCAATAGCATACAGATTTCCGACATTCCATCCCTTCGGAATCTCCCGCTTGAGTTGGTCATTCCATACCATTTCGCCGCCGGATGAACGATAGGGCTTGCCATCTGCGTTGGGGAAATCAAACTGTGTAAACCAGTAGTCATAGAGCGCTTTTGCCATGGTTTCCAGTTCTCTGCAAACCTGTGTGTTATTTTGGATTTTCAATTCGAATTTATGGAGAAAAGCGCCGATTTTCTCTTGAGTCGTCTTATCGGGCACCCAGACATCAACATCATATATTTTCTCAGGGGAAGTATTTCGTTGTTTTGTCCCTGAAGCGGTTGCTTCAATTTGGTTTCTGACAAGGCTTGTTGACAACAAATAGTGAAGATAAACGATATCCGCACAATCTTTAGCAATGACTTTTCCTACTCGTTGATTTAAAACAAACGAAAAATCATCTGTATGTGGAATAAAAGCGGAATTGCCAAATAATCCAACCGTTTGTTCTGTAAGTGGTAAAACCAAGTCTCCCTCATTTAACAAAAAGTCCTTTGGAAAATCTTCGGGATAATATACCGCTTTTTCATCATTGTATTTGAAGTCATTATTGTTATCAAAATTCCCCAAAGTACACAAGCGATATTTACTGCGCTCAACATATTTTTCGCTCTTGAAAGCGTACCCTTGCTTGATATAGAGAAGATCGCCTAATTTACATTTATTAATCTTCATTTTGCACTCGTCCTATCTGTTCTAAGATTTCCGTCTCAAGACGACGCCCTTCAGAAAACAGATCTTTTAATTTAGAATTATAGTTTTCAATTTCTTTTACAAATTGCTCCGATGAAATATTTATATAATCAATTTCAACTTCAAAATATTGTCCAGCAGAAAAAGAACATTTCTTCGCTTCAATATCTGAATAACTAACTGTTACACAAAAGTTGTTTTCTACTTTGTTTGTATTAAAAGTTTCTATTATCTTCGTAATATCAGTCGAACTCAAAACAGTACGTTGATTTTTACCATCAACCTTGATTTTTGTTCCAAGTTTTGACGCATCCATCAAAACAATGTTGCCTTCTTTATTTTCTTTATCAATGAAAATAATGGATACATTGGTTCCGGTAGTAGCAAATATGTTGGAGGGCATAGAAATTACACCCCTAAGCATTTTGTTCTTCACCAAATGCTCACGGATTGCATATGCGATTTTGTTGGAACGTTTACTTGCAGTTAAAAAGCCAGTAGGAACAACGATAGCAGCTTTCGCTTTGTCTCCAAGCGAATAGATAATATGCTGCAGAAACATTAGATAAACAGACATACTATCTTTGTCTTGATTTGGAATGTTAGGAACACCTGCCCAAAAGCGTTTTTTGTAATTTTCGCCCGCAAGAGTATCACGAGTATCAGAGAAATCCATGTTAAACGGAGGATTGCTGACAATGTAGTCAAAAGTGGCTAATCCATCACCTTTTCTGTTCTTATGGAAAGGATTTAACAAGGTGTCACCATGCACAATGTTAGGCAGAGAATGAACCAAGTTGTTGAGAATAAGGTTCAAGCGAAGAAATTCGTTGGATTTTTGAGAAATATCCTGCGTATAGATGGTGCAGTTTTTCTCGCCAATTTCGTGAGCAAGTGCCAAAACAAGTGTACCGGATCCTGCAGCAGGGTCATAAACGGTAACATTGGTAGCACCATTTGGAACCATTATTTTTGCAATGATACTTGCGATGGAATGAGGGGTATAGTATTCCGCATACTTACCAAAATCTTTGTTGTAGTCTTTGATAAGGTACTCGAAAATCTGAGCAAAGAAGTCGTACTTTTGCTCGAAAACGCTTTCAAAGCTGCATTCTGCAATCTTGTCAATGATTGCGCAGCAGAATCCGTCTTTCTTTTCGATTTCAATAACATGCTGGGAAACCCCATTGAACAGGCTCATTTTGGATTGCCCGCCGGTTCTAATAGAGAAAATATCAATGTTGAATTCTGCGATATCCTTTAAGGTTTCGTCAAAAAGGGTATGGAAATTTTCTTCATTCTTACGATTGAACAGATAAGAAATAAAGTGAGTTTTTTTAAGTTTTGCCGTATCAGGTTCAAAGCCATACAAAAACAGCTCATAATCATCGTCACTCATGTTAGAAAGTTTATTTTCAACTTCTGCAGACGAAAGTTCTGACAATGATTTATCTACTTTCTTAGCTTCGTAAAGGAATTTATCGTTAAGGAATTTATAGAGAAACACTTCAGTGATAATCTTATACTCGCTGGAAGCATTACCCAAGCCAAAGTTTGTGCAGACAGCTTTGAGATTATCTATCATCTGCTTGGTTTGTAAGGTTATATTCATATCCATTATGATGCAAAGTTCCTTTCGGTAAAGTATTCGTTTGAAATACATACGCCTACGT
>USAR01000012.1 GCA_900552605.1 uncultured Oscillospiraceae bacterium
CTTGAACCGATCGACTTTTACAAGATAACAAAGGATAACAACAGCTTTGCAAAGGCGCTTGTATTACCAAGCGGAATAGCAACGGCAGAGGAGCTGCCGACGCCGCAGGTAACGCTTGACACATCAAATCTTAAAACAAAGACCTTCCGTGTTTCGAGAATAACAGCTGTTAATAACAGCGGAGGTTACAGTGTAAAGCTCAATCAGCCTGTCTCCGTAACGTTGTGCGGTTCTAAAAACGCAATCAATTCACTTAGGAACAGCAACCTTTACTGTGAGGTCGACCTCGAAGGCAAAACTGTCGGAGAGCAGTCGCTTTCCGTTAAGATAAAATCTTCGATTAGGGATAACGTATGGCAGCTTTCAACACTGGAAGCCAAGGTTACTGTTTCAAAATAAGAGGCAATTATCGCTGAATTAAATCAGCAAAGAAAACAACAATATTAACACCCGTTGACGTTTTTCATATAATGTTAACGGGTGATAATATGGTTTTTCTTTATATAACGGTAATTTTCTTTTCTTTGCTCGGTGTTATAACGTTTATCGGTCAACTGTACTTGGCTTTCTATCGGGTCAAAAACCCAAGCGTAAAGCAGTCAATGGTGCTGACGGTGAAGCAGATCGAGGAAAGCGATGTTGAAACAGAGGTTAAAATGGCGCTTTCCCGACTCGGGTGGCTTAATCGAGATGATTTTGACGTTATTACTGCAGTGGATTGCGGATTGCAACCGCCGTCGAGCGAGGTCTGTCGTGAACTGTTTTCACAGCACGATATTAAGATGATTAAGAAAGAGGAGCTTTTAAGCATTATTGATGATGGAAGAAAAGATAAATGATGAAAAAAGCTCGGCACCGCTTGAGGGCACGGTTGAGCATATAACTTTTCATAACGCCGCAAACGGTTACAGTGTATTTTTACTTGACACCGGTAGTGAAAAGCCTATAACCTGCGTCGGCAGTTTTCCCGATATAAACGTTGGGGAGAGCCTTCGACTTTACGGCAGCTACGGCAATCATTCGGTTTACGGTAAGCAGTTCAAGGTCGATAAATTTGAAAGTGTGCAGCCGGAAGGAACTGCGGCAATTTTAAGGTATCTGTCATCGGGAATGATTCACGGTGTAGGGCCTGCAACAGCACGAAGCATTGTCGAGCGTTTCGGCGAAAGAACTTTGGATATTATCGAAAACGATTATGAACAGCTCAGCAGAATACGCGGTATTTCTGTGGCAAAAGCTAAAAAGATAAGCGATTCATATAAAAAGCAGAACGGCGTTCGCGAGGCTATGATGGAGCTTAGCGCATACGGAATCAACGCCGAGGAAGCGGCAAGGATATATAAACAGCTCGGTAAAAATACCGTGGAGCTTTTTAAAAGCAATCCTTATTTGCTTTATACCGATGAAATCGGCTTCAGCTTTGAAAGAATCTGCCTTATTGCAGAAAGGTTGTCAATTTCGGGCGACAATATCAACCGCATTGCGGCGGGTATTACATATATTTTAAAGCACAATCTTATGAACGGTCACACCTGTTTGCCAAAGGAAAAGCTTCTGCAGCTCAGCAAAAGTATGCTTGGCTGCGGCGACGATAATGTTGAAGAGGCATTGGAAAAGCTGGTGAGGGAAGTTTTTCTTCACGATGTTGAATTTGTATTCCTTATGAAATACTACACCGCCGAAAGCTTTATTGCACAAAAACTGCGCATTATGCAGACAGTTGCAATAAGACCTGTGCCATACGGCAAGTACACAATTGAAGAGCTGCAAAGAAAGTTTAAAATAGTTTACGAAAGCAAGCAGACAGAGGCTATACATACGGCTCTTCAGCGCGGCATTATGGTGCTTACAGGCGGCCCCGGAACGGGAAAAACCACAACTCTTAAAGCTATTATAGATATTTTCGAAAATGCCTCATTAGACGTTGCGCTTGCCGCACCCACAGGCCGTGCCGCAAAAAGAATGACTGAGCTTACGGGAAAAGACGCCAAAACATTGCACAGACTTCTTGAAGTGGAATGGGATGAAAACGATATGCAGTCGTTTTCAAGAAACGAGCGCAATCCTCTTACTTGCGATGTAGTTATTATTGATGAAATGTCAATGGTAGACTCATTGCTTTTCGAAAGTCTTTTGCGTGCACTGCCGCTTGGGAGCCGCATTATAATGGTTGGAGATTCCGACCAATTGCCGAGTGTTGGCGCAGGAAATGTGCTCGGTGATATTATAGAATCGGGTGAAGTGCCGCAGGTGCGGCTCACCGAAATATTCCGTCAGGCACGTTCAAGCCTTATAATAACAAATGCTCACGATATTGTGGGTGGTGTGCACCCACAGCTCGATGTTCGCGATAACGATATGTTTATGATAGATATAACCGACAGTGCTGTTGCCGCAGAGTATGTTGTTAATCTTTGCTGCACACGTCTTCCTAAAGCATACGGTTACAATTGCTTTAATAACATTCAGGTGCTTTGTCCCTCTAAAAAGACGAATGTCGGAACGGTTGCACTTAACAATTTGCTGCAGGAAAGGCTAAATCCGAAAGCCGAAGAAAAGCAGGAAATTGTTTATAAAGGCTACACCTTAAGAGTGGGCGACAAGGTTATGCAGGTTAAAAACAACTACGATATCGAGTGGAAACGAACAAACGGCGAAAGCGGAACGGGCGTTTTTAACGGAGATATCGGAGTACTATCCGATATTAACAAAGCCGGCGGCAGCGTTACGGTCGTTTTCGACGATAAAACCGCGGTTTATGCAACCGAGGACGCATCTCAGCTTGAGCTTGCCTATGCCGTTACGGTGCACAAAAGTCAGGGCAGCGAGTTTGATTGCGTTATAATTCCCGTTCTTGATACCCCTGAGAAGCTTTGTTACAGAAACCTTTTGTATACAGCGGTTACAAGAGCAAAGCGCCGGCTGATTTTGGTAGGCGACAGGAATGCGGTATACAGAATGACGGATAACAACAAAAAAACATTAAGATATACAGGACTGAAAGAATTTTTCAAAAATGCACAGTATTAGCAAAGGCTCAAAACTAAAATCTGTTTCACAAACAGCAATAAGACTTTTCTTTCCGCAACGTTGCGCCGTTTGCAATAAGGTTATAAGTATAGGCGAAACCTATTGTTACGGCTGCGCACCGAAAATCAGACGCATTTCAAAAACCTTTCTTGTTTCAATGGCGTCAAACCCGTCACTTCATTTTAAAACGGGAAAGAACACAAGGTTTAATGGCTGCATAGCTCCGTTTTTCCATCAAAGCGGCAGCAAGAGAACGGTTTATAACTATAAGTTTAATGCGCGCTCAGAGCTTGTGGATTTGCTTTCATATGAAATGGCGGACGTTTACTTTAAATATTATGACGATATCGATTTTGACGGTATTTGCTTTGTGCCTACAAGCTTTGCAAGAAAACTATATTACGGCTTTAACCACACGAGGCTGCTTGCTAAAAGCGTGGCAAAAAGAACAGGACTTCCGCTTTTAAACGTGCTGCGTCAAATCGGCAGAAAGAAAAAGCAGCACATATTAAGAGCATCACTCAGAGCTGCTAATGTGCTCGGCGTTTACGGCGTAAGCGGCGATGTTAAAGGCAAAACGCTGTTGCTTATAGACGATATAGTTACAACAGGTGCAACGCTTAATGAGTGTGCGAAGGTTTTAAAACAAAACGGAGCCAAGGCGGTATATTGCCTTTCGGCAAACATAAATGATTAAGGAGTTATGAAAACATGCCCACAGATATTGTTATGGACGCGGGAACATATAAAACAACATTGTATTCAGACGGCAAGATCATGCTTGAACAGCCGTCGGCAGTTTGTGTTGACACAGATACTTGGGAGCCTGTTTGTTTCGGCGATAAAGCAAAAGAAATGTTCGGCAGAACAGGCGATATGTATACAACTGTTTTTCCTGTTGAACGCGGCGTGGTGTCAGACTACGATTTAATGGAAAAAATGGTGGTTCACTTTATCAAAACCGCTTTCGGAAGCAAGATTGTAAAACCGCGGGTAATTGTTATTGCGCCGAGCGGTGTTACAACGGTGCAGCACCATTCGCTTGCCAATGCCGTTGCGGCAGCAGGGTGCCGTAATATCAGCACGGTAGAAAACACTGTTGCCGCAGCAGTCGGGCTTGGAATTGATCTCACCAAAGCACACGGCAGTATGATTGTTGATATCGGCGGCGGCACTGTTGATATTGCAACAATGTCGATGGGCGGGGTTGTAAGTAACGACGTGCTTCATATAGGCTCAATTGACTTTGATGACGCTATTGAAAAGTATGTGCGTTTGGAAAAGAATATGCTTATCGGCGGGCAAACAGCAGAGTATATTAAAAAGACTGTCGGCGGCGCGATTAAAAGGGATTTTAATGTGACGGTTACCGCAAAAGGCAGACATATTTTTTCAGGGTTGCCGCAGATGTTTGAAATTTCTTCTAATGAGGTCAGCGACGCGATAAACGACCATATACATACAATTTGTAACGGTTGCCGCACTGTTCTTGAAAAGACCGATCCGGATATTGTTTCCGATATCAGTCGTGACGGATTGTACCTTATCGGCGGCGGCGCCAAGCTTTTCGGAATGGACAAAAAACTTTCGGAATACCTTGAAATGCAGGTCAATTTTGTTGATGAAAACATTAATTGTGCATTGCGGGGCGCCGATATGATCCTTAAAAACCCCGGACTTATTCAAAACAGCGATTATCAGTATCGTTCAATTAAAAATCTTATTGTAGAGCAGGATATTTAACGCATTTGCACTAAATTCATTAAAGTAAAACAGCAACCGTTTCGTTTAACAGAACGGTTGCTGTTGTTTTCAAAAGCCATTTATAGAATTAGAGCGTTTATATTCCGTTGGTGTAAGACCTACTTTTTCTTTAAAAATTCTGCAAAAGTGATAAGGATTGGTGTAGCCTGAGAGAGCGGCCGTGTTTGAAACGCTTTCACCGGCGGTTAGAAGATCTTTTGCGTAGTTTATTCTAAGGCTTTGAATATATTGACCCGGTGAAATACCATAGCTGTTTTTAAAAAGTTTTCTTAAATAGACCTCGCTGATTCCTGATTCTTTTGCAAGAATTTCATTGCAGATTTTGGGGTCGGTATAGTTTTTTTCAAGATAAGTAATTGCAGGATGCAGGACAGGTGCATACGAAGAAAGACCGTTTATCTCTGCAAGCTGTGCCACAATATCATATAGCAGCGAAAGGCACTTTGCACGGCTTGATGCACTGCCGATAACAATTAGTCGACGCAATTTTTCGCACTGTCTGAAAAAGTAGTAGCTGCCAGGTATTTCAATACTCATGATTTCCTTTGGTGCAAAGCTTTCATCACACAAGAAGTTAATAACCGGAAATCGACCGCTCTCTCTGCAATCAAGGGTGTAGGTCGTGTCCTTCGGCAAAAGCACGGCGTGTTGTTGGTCTGAAATAAATTCCTTGCCGTTTTGGCGATAAATGATTTTTCCGCTTTCAGCAAAAGAAAGGCCTTGCCAGGGCCTGCGGTTTATATCCATTGTGTCGCCGCGTTCAAGCTGAACAAGCAAAGCCATTTCAAGGCTTATAACGGTAATATCATCAAATATGTTCATAGTCCACCCCGATGCATTGTTTTAATTATAGTTCAATTATATCGTTTTTTATATCAAAATCAAGGTTATTTCAAAAATATGTATCGAAATAGTCAAATAAAATCGTTTGAGATATTGCTTATATCGGCATTTAATAGTATCATCTCGATGTAAGGAGAAACTTCCTGCAAGAAAATAACCGGAGATGATTCTTTGAAATCTTTTTTCACAAGCGGCACACCTGTTTTAACCACAATGATCAATAATGCCTCAACTCCTAAGCGTGTTTTAGAGCTTATTAAAAAAGGAATTGATAGCGGCACAGAGGCATTTGGATTGCAGATTGAACAGCTTGATGGCAAGTATCGCACACGAGAAGTGTTCTGCGAAATATTTAACGCAATGGACGGCAGACCGGCATATATCACAAACTATCGCCGATGCAGCCTTTGTCCCGATTTGACGGATGATGAGCTTACAGAGCAAATGCTGCTTGCTGTTGAATGCGGAGCGGCGCTGTTCGATATGCGCGGCGACCTTTTCGACCCGTCTCCGTATGAAATTACATATAATGAAGAAGCAGTACAAAAACAAAAGGAACTTGTTAAAACTGTCCACTCAATGGGGGCTGAGGTTTTAATGTCGTCTCATATCTTGGAGTTTCTTCCGTCTGACAAGGTGTTTGAGCTTTGCTTAACGCACGCCGAAAGGGGAGTTGACGTTTCAAAAATTGTGTCGAATGCGTCAGATGACCGACAGCTTGACGATACGTTTAATGCGAGCATTATGCTTAAGGAAAAGGCGCCGGTTAAAACGCTGTTTTTGTGCAACGGAGCAAAAAGCAGATTACACAGAATGGTGGGACCTATGATAGGTTCTTGTATGTACCTAAATGTGTGCGGTGATGATACTTATTGCGGCACACAGCCGGAATTAAGTGAAGTTAAGGAACTCTTGAAACTTTGCGGTTTTCAAAAATAACTATGGCAACATAATTTTATAAATCTGCCAAGCAGCAATTAAACTTTTGCGGTGCGGCTAAAATCGAAGAAAGTGTGATGTTTATGACAGGCAAAAAAGCATTGGTATTGGGCGGCACAGGGGCTCTTGGAGTTTATATGGTAGAGGAGCTGTTGAAAACAGGCAACCGTGTCGATGCGGTTACAATTGACGATGTTGTTTCCGATAACCCCAACCTCAGGTATTTAAAGGTAGATGCAAAGGATAATAATGTCCTTGACGAGCTGCTAAAAAACAACTACGATGTTGTTATCGATTATATGCTTTATTTCGGCACGGAAGAGTTTTCAAAGAGGTATTTAAAAATTCTTGATAATACAAAGCATTATATTTATCTTTCGTCATACAGAATCTATGCCGACAGCGACAAACCTATAACCGAAGAATCCGACAGACTTCTTGATGTAGCAACAGATGAAACATATTTAAATTCAAACGATTATTCTCTTTATAAAGCAAAGCAAGAGGATATGCTGCACGCATCAGGCAGAAAAAACTATACAATTTTGCGACCTGCTATTACATATTCCAAAAATCGCTTTCAGCTGACTATTCTTGAAGCTCCGACCGTTGTTTATCGTATGCGTAAGGGCAAAACTTTGGTGTTGCCGGAAGAGGCAATGGATAAGCAAGCAACAATGAGCTGGTCATATGACGCTGCACGTATGGTTTCTGCACTTTTGCTTAACGAAAAGGCTTTTGGCGAAGTATACACCATTTCCACCTCAGAACACCACACATGGCGTGAGATTGCAGAGATCTATAAGGAGCTCGGCGGACTTAAGTATGTCACAACGGATTATGAAACTTTCCTTAATATCATTGCTCCGGGCAATATTCATACTCGTCAGCAGCTTACGTATGACCGACTTTTTAACAGAATGGTTGACAACACAAAAATTCTTGAAATATCAGGACTGAAGCAAAGTGATTTAATGCCTCTTAAAGACGGGTTAAAACATGAACTGGACAGACTGCCTATGGATACGGTTTGGGAAGACTACGGTATGAATGAGCGTATGGACTCGTGGCTTAAAGAACAGGGAATAGAGTAACAGCTTTTTCTAATCCGGTAATTATAAGAAAACGATATAATAGTTTGATAAAACAAAGAGGACAGCTTTTCGCTGTCCTCTTAGCTTTTATTACGGCTGTGTTTTTAATCGTTATTATTTATGCTGCGCTCTGCAAGCTGCAACAAAAAGCCTCTGCAAAGCTCTGTTATCCTAAGTAATCCGTTTATTGCCTCGTCCTTCATTCCGTCATTCATCCAATCTATTAAAATGCCAAAGAGCTCGCACTTAAAAAAACGTTGTAATATAACGAGGTCATCTTTTTTCATTTTGCTTTGCGGAAACGCTGTTCTTGTGTAGGTTATCACAACATAGTCGCAAAGCTTCATAAGCTCGCGTTCAAAGATATCGCGATTAACGGAATTATAGATATGCAGTATTGCCTTTTTATTATCTAGAGCGAAAGAATAAGCAGCGTTAAAGCAATCCTCAAGCGAGTTGATTTCCGGATATTGCGCTATTATCTCATTTATTTCATCTGTTATTATCTCTTCAAGCAGCGTCAGAATGTCCTGAAAGTGATAGTAAAACGAGTTGCGGTTTATTCCGCAATCCTCAACAATATCGCGCACGCTTATCTTGCTCATAGGTTTTTCGTTAAGCAGTTTTAAAAAAGAGGTTTTAATTGCTTTAGAAGTAAAATTTGCCATTATTATCGCCACCTTTAAAATTTGCCTAATTGCGATCAGCCGATTTCTCTAATCCGATAACTAATTATACATTATTCTGCATTAAAATGTCAAATGAATTATTGGTTGACGGATCATAATAACTAAAGCCGTAGTTTATGACAGTTTTAGTTAGTGCTTTAAAAGTTGATTATTTTTACATGTCGCCGAAAACTAATCTTTCACCCTGTGCTGACAGAGACGCCCACGCCCCGGCGCAACCGTTTTTAAAGCTATCTGCTTTTATTTATGCCGCATCAGCAAAAAACGGTTGCAAAAAAGCCGATTTATCGGCTTTTTCAGCACCGTCCTTTGGACGGTGCGCGCCGGGGCGCGGGCGTCGCTGTCAGCATGGGGTGAAATCCACAGGCTACGGTTGCGTCGGCAAAGGCTGACTAAGCATATCCCTTATATAAACCGACGCTTAACCTCGACGATATCGCCGTCAAAGCTTATGTAGCTTACATCACCGTCAAATCCTGCCTCAATACTGTGCCCGTCAATATCGGCACACAGCTTGTGCTGAAACTCTATAACACCCTTTTTCTCATCATAAACCCAACCGTTTACAACAAGCTCATTAACATATTTTACTCTGCGATAGCAGATGTTATATCCGTCAATTTCGGTTTCAGCCAACACCCTGAATTTTTCTGTCGAAGAGGCACTGCGGAGAATTTGTGAATTCCCATCAATCGTTGCTTTTTTCTCGGCAATGCGTTCGGCGTCTTGTTGTTTGCTTTTTTTAGTTCCGATAACATAAGCAATAAGAAAAACTGCAAGGAAGCATAAAAGCGCTCCGATGATAATATTATCCCTGCTGCTTGAATATATTTTAGCTTGGGATTTATTAAAATTCAGCAGCTCGCGCTCGTCGGTTTTAAGCTCAATAACATTGTCGGTTTTCGGATTAACCGCAATGTAAAGCATAGTTCCTTTTTTTAATGAATTCAGCTCTTTTTCGAGGCCGTTGTTTTCTGTGCTTGGGTCAATATAATAGCAATAATCGCTGCCGTCAAGATGAATTGTGATGTATTTGCCGGATTCGATGTTGGAAAATTTTCCGGAATAAAATTTTGCGTCTTGCCTTTTTATAGGCTTATTATAGTATGGCTGAAGAAAGAAAAATACACTTATAAGTGAACTGATAACAGTCACTGCTATTACCGCTACGGGATGATCGATAATCTCAAACCTTTTATTGTAAGTATTTTGTTTTTTCTTACCCATTATTGCCGCTCCTCATAATAATTATTTGTTTTATAAAAGTCGGGTTTAATAAAAAAGCCCAAGCCATTTCTGACTTGGACTTTTTGGTCCGAGTGACTGGAGTCGAACCAGCGGCCTCTTGAACCCCATTCAAGCGCTCTACCAAACTGAGCCACACCCGGATATTGAGCTATGGACATTGCAAAAAAAGCAAAACCCCATAGCAAAATTATTAAATTAAATAAAACAGTTGTTGCCAAGCAAAGGGCAGGGGAATGGCTGCCTATTATTCTGCAAAACCGGATTCAACAAGCTCTATCAAAGAATCAACAGCAGCCTGTTCATCGGCGCCGTCAGCAATAATCCTGATCTCGCTGCCACCGAGAATACCGAGCGACAAAACGCCGAGCAAGCTCTTTGCGTTAACGCGTCTTTCATCCCTCTCAACCCAAATAGACGATTTAAATTCGTTAGCTTTTTGAATAAAGAAGGTTGCGGGGCGTGCGTGAAGTCCAACCTGATTCTGAACTACAACATCTTTAACGTACATATCTTTAATCTCCCATCTAACACTCTTAACAAATCGGATAACATTATTATACCACATAATATTCATTCGTCAATCGATTTGGGAAAGAAATACAATAGTTCTAATATTCCCCCAATCAGTGACAAAAACTTGCTCTCAAATTTGTGCAAAATGCTAACGGTTTTTAACGAATATATTAACATACAACGAGATTATTCATTGTTTTTTTCGCATTTCTTCAAAAATTCGATATCATTTTCGTTTAACGTTGCATTTTTCAGCATATCGCGACGCTTTATAAATGTGTTTTTAAGTGATTGTTCGCGCCGCCATTTTACAATGTTTGCGTGGTGTCCGGAAAGCAGTACCTCCGGCACTTCTCTTTCTTTCCAAACGGCAGGTCTTGTGTATTGCGGATATTCAAGCAGACCGCTGTAATGACTCTCTTCTTCAAAACAGATATCATCTGAGAGTACACCTGGCAAGAGTCTTGAAACGGCGTCGGCAACTATCAGCGCCGGCAGCTCGCCGCCCGTCAGAACATAATCGCCAACCGATAATTCCTCTGCGCCAAGCTCCTCAATTACACGTTGATCAACACCCTCATAATGGCCGCAGATCAGCACAAGGCGGTCGCAGCTTTCTGCAAGCTCACACGCCTTTTTTTGATTAAAAACCGAGCCTTCTGGCGACATATATATAACGCGAGCGTTATCGCAGCCGTTTAAAACAGATTTGCAACAATCATAAATCGGCTGAGCTTGCATTATCATTCCCATTCCGCCGCCGTAAGGAGCGTCGTCTACGCGGTTGTGTTTATCTAGCGTGTAGTCCCTTATATTGTGACATTCAATCTCAACCTTGCCGGAAGCCACCGCTCTGCCGATGACGCTTTCGTTTATAAAAGCGTTGCACATATCGGGGAAAAGGGTTAATATATCAATCTTCATCATCGAAAATACCTTTCATCGGCAACACTGTAATTATTTCGTTTTCAGGCTGTACTTCTTTAACAACACTGTCAATCGCAGGCAAGAGGTACGTTTTGCCGTCTTTTATAATTTCCCAAACATCGTTTGCAGGCAACTGTAAAACATTTTTAAGCGTTCCCAATTCTTTTCCCGTTTCCGTATGAAAAACCTTGCAACCCACCAAGTCCTTTATAAAATGTCTGTCACCGATTCCGGCAGTATCGCGGTCTATATAAAGCACGGTGTTTCTGAGAGCACGTGCTTTTTCAACGGTGTCAATGCCGCCGAGCTTTATAACCGCAACATTTCCTGAGGCCTTAATGTGCTCTGCCGTCAGGTATTCATTGCCTTGCTCATCTATATAAAAACGGTCGAACTGCTTTAAAAATTCAATGCTGTCGCACCAAGGATTAACACGAACCTCGCCTTTAATTCCTTGTGTTGATACAATTTGACCGCACTCAATATATTTTGATAACATAATTTCACCGCATTTCGGTTTATTTTTTTAAAACAGAAACGACGGCTGCAATAACAAGACGCAACCGTCGCAACTCTCTGCACAATCAGTCGATTTCAACCGCTACCTTCTTGCCTTCGCGATTTGCGGCGGCACGCATAACAGTGCGGATAGCCTTTGCGATCCTGCCCTGTTTGCCGATAACGCGACCCATATCATTCTCAGCCACATGAAGGTGGAAAACAACGATTTCCTCTTCATTAGGCTCGTCAACCGTAACAGTGACCTGATCGGGCTGTTCAACTAATCCTTGTGCGATTGTAACCAATAATTCGGTCATACCTTTTTCCTCCGTAATCAGATAGCGCCCTGCTTTTTAAGAAGAGCCTTAACGGTATCGGTAGGCTGTGCGCCGTTTGCGATCCATTTCTTTGCTTTCTCACCGTCGATATTAACGATAGCCGGGTCCTTAGTGGGATCGTAATATCCGATTTCCTCTATGAATCTGCCGTCACGCGGGAAGCGAGAATCAGCAACAACTACACGATAAAAAGGAGCTTTCTTTGCGCCCATACGACGAAGTCTGATTTTAACTGCCATACTTTCCACCTCCTTAAATGGAATAATTCAATGCCGCTTTGCAAAATACAAGCGGAAATAAGTGTGATTTACATCCCGAACGGCGGCATACCTCCGCCCATACCGTTCATAGAGCCCAACATTCTGCGCATTGATTTGCTGTTTTTACCTTTTCCGCCGAACTGACGGTACACTTTGCGCATTTGCTCGTATTGTCTCAGCAGCTTGTTGACCTCTTCCACAGAAGTGCCCGAACCGGCTGCCACACGACGCTTTCTTGATGCGTTTAAAACATCGGGTTTTGAGCGTTCTTTCAAAGTCATTGATTTAATAATTGCCTCAATTCTTGCGAACTGACCCTCGTCAATATCAACATTTTTAAGCTGTGAGCCAACGCCGGGGAGCATTGAAATAAGCTGTTTCATTGAGCCCATTTTCTTTATCTGCTGGAATTGTGCCAACAGGTCGTTGAGGTCGAATTTGTTTTCCTCAAGCTTTTTGGCGGCTTCAAGAGCCTGTTTTTCATCGATTTGCTCTTCAACACGCTCAATTAGAGAGAGCATATCGCCCATTCCGAGTATTCGGGAGGTCATTCTGTCGGGATGAAATTCCTCAAGATCGTCCATTTTCTCGCCCGTGCCGACAAACTTTATAGGTTTTCCGGTAACCGCACGAACGGAAAGCGCAGCACCGCCTCTCGTATCGCCGTCGAGCTTTGTCAGTATTACGCCCGATATTTCAAGAAGGTCATTAAAGCTTTTAGCAACATTTACGGCGTCCTGACCGATCATAGAATCAATAACAAGCAGTATTTCGTTAACCTCAACCGCTTTTGTTATTCGCACAAGCTCTTCCATAAGCTCGTTATCGATATGCAGTCTGCCGGCGGTATCCAGAATAATAAAATCGTTGCCGTAATCTCTTGCGTGCTTAACAGCCTCAACCGCTGTTTTTTCAGGCTTTTGCGTGCCCTTTTCAAAAACGGGGACACCTACGGATTCACCCACAACCTTTAGCTGTTCAATAGCTGCGGGGCGGTATATATCGCAAGCAACAAGCATTGGTCTGTGCCCCTGCTTTTTAAGCATTTTGGCAAGCTTTGCACTGTGTGTGGTTTTACCTGAGCCTTGCAGACCGCACATCATAATGACGGTGGGGATTTTTGAAGCGGTATTCAGTCTTGCTGTTTCGCCGCCCATAAGCTCGGTCATTTTATCGCGTACGATCTTAACAACCATCTGCGGCGCTGTAAGACTTTCCATAACCTTTTCGCCGATGCATTGCTCGGTTACGGCGTTTGTGAAATCCTTTGCGACCTTATAGTTAACGTCGGCTTCCAGAAGTGCAAGGCGAACCTCGCGCATTGCTTCGCGAACATCTTTTTCGTTCAGCTTACCTTTTGATCTCAGCTTTTTAAAAACGCCGCCCAACTTTTCGGAAAGATTATCAAAAGCCACTTCTTATTCACCCTCCAAACCTAAAATTTTAAGTATATCTTCAATTTTTCTTTTTGTGTTGTCATCTGTTGTTTCTTTAAGCTTTTCAAGCAAGCTGCAGGCTTCAACTACGTTTTTGTAAACCTTTGTAAGACTCAGACGTTGCTCGCAAAGGTCAAGCTGCGCTTCACCGCGACGAATGGAATCCATAACTCCCTGACGTGAGATGCCTGCAATATCGGAAATTTCCGACAGCGAGTAATCTTCATTATAATAAAGTGACAGCACTTCATGCTGTTTTTCGGTGAGCATAGTGCCGTAGCAGTCAAGCAATTCGGAATACTTTAGGTTTTTCGGCACACAACCGCCCCCTCAATTTGCTTTTGCACACTTCTCAACGGTTGATATTGTACCATAAAGAAATACGACTGTCAAGTATAAATACTTTACACCTTAAAATTTATTGTGTCTTAGCGCGGTTTTTCGCTTTTACACAAGCTTTTGATAAGTTTCACTTAATTTATTTATGCAGAACTCGGCATTTTTAAAAAATATTAAGCGACACGGTTGATTTAATTAGGCGACGTCGTTTGACTAAAT
>USAR01000013.1 GCA_900552605.1 uncultured Oscillospiraceae bacterium
AGCTTTTGCAAAACGATACAGCCGCCGCACTTGAGACGGTGGCAAGGCTGCACGCCGACAGCGTTGATATGGGCAGGCTGTGCCGCGAGCTGTGCGATTTTTGGCGCAAGATTATGCTTATCTGCGCCGGAGTTGAACCTAAAGCTGCGGTAGGGTCAACGGAAAACACGGCAAAAAAATATGCCGAATTTGCCAAAAATCTCGGCGCTGCAACGGCGCTAAGGTTTTTAAAGGTTTTTGAAAAGGCGTATTCCGAAATGGACTCGGGACTTCGCCGCAGCGTTTTGGAAATGGCAATTATTAAGCTTTGCACAAAAAGCGCCGATTCGTCGCCCGAGGCACTTGCCGCAAGAATTGAAATAATCGAGCGCAAGCTGCAGGGTCTTTCCGCTTTGCCGAGCACGACGCCTTTTGCCGACGGCACTGTACAAGCAAAAGCACCGGCACTTCAAGCAGACGCCGCAAACGCAAAAGGCGATAAGATACCGTCTGAAAAACAGCCCGTTACAACGGTAGAAGAGAGCAGCTTTTCAAACGGCGCATACGCCGACGAAGCTGAGCTTAAAGCCGAGGAATCTTCTGCCGAAAGCGAAACGCCGCAAGCGGCAGCGCATGCAGAAACACCGTATGTCAATTCACAATGTGCCGCCGAGACTCCGTTTACAAATTGGGGCGACGTGATATCGGCTTGCTATAAAACCGCACCCGTTATGTTCGGTATGCTAAACGGCTCAACGGCAACCGTCAGCGGAAACAGAGTAATAATTCACTCGCCGTCGTCGCAGCTGCGGCATATGCTTGCAAAAACAGACGGCATAAATTATAAAGGGCTTGTGGCAGCTATTTCATCGGTAAGCGGAAAAGAGCTTGTGCCCGTTATGGAAAAGGAACAAACCGAGATAAAAAACGACCCGATGATGGGCTTTTTGGACAGACTTAACAATCTCGGCGAAAAATAAACAAAAGAAATACCGCCGCTTGTGCGGCGAAAAAGGAGCATTTTTTATGAAAGCAAGAGTACCCGGAATGACAAAGGGCGGCGGAAATATGAGCGCAATGCTTAAAAAAGCGCAGCAGATGCAAGAGGATATGGCGGCGCTGCAAGCCGACCTTGACGAAAGAGAATACACTGCAACCTCCGGCGGCGGTATGATTGAGGTTACGGTTAACGGCAAGCACGAAATTAAAAAGCTTACAATAAACCCCGACGCGGTTGACCCCGAGGACACTGAAATGTTGGAGGATCTTATCACTGTTGCTGTTAACGAGGCGATAAGGAACGCCGCTCAAACCGCAGAAACAGAGATGGGCAGCCTTGCAGGCGGACTTAATATTCCCGGAATGAATGGACTGTTTTAAAAATGGCAAGCTATGATTTACCGCCGCTTGCGCGGCTTACCGACGCCTTTGCACGACTGCCGGGAGTGGGCAGAAAATCCGCCGCAAGGCTTGCGTTTTATGTGCTCTCGATGCCCGAAGAGCAGGCAACGGAATTTTGCGACGCCGTGGTTTCGGCAAGAAGAGCGCTGCACTATTGTCCCGTTTGCCAAAATCTGACCGACCGCGAGCTGTGTCCCATTTGTGCGGACGAAAGCCGCGACCGCTCGGTGATATGTGTTGTTGAAGACCCGCGCGATGTTATCAAGCTTGAAAAAACGCACGATTATCGCGGACTTTACCACGTTTTGCACGGCGTGCTATCACCGATTGACGGAATAGGGCCTGAGCAGATAAAGCTTAAAGAGCTTATGGCAAGGCTTTCCGGCAGCGAAATTAAAGAGCTTATAATGGCAACAAATCCGTCGGTTGAGGGCGAGACAACGGCAAGCTATATCTGCCGCCTTGCAAAGCCGATGGGCATAACCGTTTCGCGTCTCGCTTACGGTATACCCGTTAACGGCAGCCTTGAATATACCGATTCGGTAACGCTTTCTAAAGCCCTTGAGGGAAGAAAACAGATGTAATATATGCCGGTGAAAACCAAACCGCTGACTGTTTAAAACGGTCGGCGGTTTTTGTTTTTTGTAATTGCCAAAAGGCAGTTATGGTATAATTGAGCAGCCGCAGTGCGGGAAAGCTAAGCGAAGCTGCCGTGCCGAGCGCGCGGCTGTCTGAGCCTTTTGACAAAAGCTCGGAAACGGAGCAATCTTGCCGCGCGCTCGGCACAGCAGCGTTCCGCTGCGCGCCCTCGCACTGCGGCTTACGCATCTTTGCGAAACCTCTTTGAAAACTTCAAACCGCAGCGTTTTGAAAGTCTTGCCGATTTTAGAAGGTGCTTTAGTTGCGACCGCCGCTTAAAGAAAATAAAAAAAGCAGCAAGCATTTCCAAAATGGGGACAAATGCCTGCTGTTTTTATATATAAGAACCCAATGCAAAGTTTGATTTATCCTGCAGTTTTCAGTGACGTTAACAATATAAATAAAAAACAAAGCTTCCGTCAGCTAACCACATTTTCCTTAATCGGCTCGCCCTTAATAAAACTCTCGGCGTTTTCAAGCGTCGTTATGCTTATCGCCTCAAGTGCTTCCTCGGTTAAAAAGCCTTGGTGAGAAGTAACAATAACGTTGGGGAATGAAAGCAGCCTTGCGGTTATCGACGTTTCAAGAATATCGTCCTCGCGGTTTTCAAAAACATTGTGCTGCTCCTCTTCGTAAACGTCAAGGCCGACGCCGGAGAACTTGTGCTTTCTTATGCCTTTAATAAGGTCCTCTGTGCTGATAAGCGCACCGCGTGAGGTGTTTACCAAAATAACGCCGTCGCGCATCTTGTCAATAGCCTCGGTGTTTATCATATGGTAGCTCTCATCGGTAAGCGGACAGTGCAGAGATATAAGGTCACTGCTTTTAAGCAGCTCGTCAAACGAAACATATTTAACAAATGGCAGATCGGGGTTTTTGAATTTATCGTATGCGATAACGTCCATTCCGATTCCGTGACAAAAGCGGCACATTGCAGCACCTATTTTTCCCGTGCCTATTATGCCTGCGGTTTTGTCGCTTAAGTTCTTGCCCGTGAGTCCTATTAAGCTAAAGTTGTTTTCACGCATTTTAATGTATGCCTTGTGTATGTGACGGTTAACAGCAAACGCAAGCGCCAATGCGTGCTCTGCCACAGCCTCGGGCGAGTAACCCGGCACGCGCATAACGGTTATTCCGAATTCGTTTGCCGCTTCAATATCAACATTGTTAAAGCCGGCGCAGCGCAGCAGAATAAGCTTTACTCCGCGCTGAGAAAGCCTTTCAACCACAGCTCGGTCAACAACCGACGCAACAAAAACGCAAACGGCGTCGTAACCTTTTGCAAGACGTGCCGTGTGCAGGGAGATATCGGTTTTAAGATATTCAATTTCAATGTCGTTGTAGTTGCTCAAAACCTTGTCAAATGATTCACGATCATATGATTTGGTGTCATAAAACAAAATTTTCATTTGTTCTCTCCTTAAAATACAGGTAATTCTATCTCGGAATATATTTTACCCAAAACCTTAGAAAAAATCAATATAAAAAATTTGAAAAAACAAATTAAATGCAAGTTTTTTGCACTGCTTTTAAGAAAAAACAAATGTGAAACAACGGTAACTGTTATGAAAAAATCCCGCGGCTGACACTTGAAAAAACAGCCTTCAATATTTATCAGCCCCTGCGTTTTTTGCGAATGCCGTGCTTTTTATACTGTATTATAAAAACAAAAACGGAGCTGCCTTAATCAGACAGCTCCGATTCAAAGCCTTAAGCTTTAATTATTTTGCACCGTAAAGCTCGCCCAAGCGAAGCAGATGGTTGTAACGCTCAACAGCGGTGTCTTCTGCTTTCTTAAACAGCTTTTCTGCACGGTCGGGGAAGGAACGGGTAAGTGATGAGTAACGTGCCTCGCCCATAATGAAGTCCTGATAGCTTGCAGAGGGAGCTTTGCTGTCCATTGTGAACGGATTTTTGCCCTCTGCCTTCATGGCAGGATTGAAGCGGAACATATTCCAATATCCGCAATCAACGGCTTTGCGCATTTCCTTCTGGCAGTTAACCATACCGCCCTTGATGCTGTGCATCTCGCAAGGAGCATAGCCGATGATAAGTGAAGGACCGGGATAAGCCTCAGCCTCTTCGATTGCTTTAAGTGTCTGAGCCATATTTGCACCCATTGCAATCTGTGCAACGTAGATGTAACCGTAGCTCATAGCGATTTCCGCAAGCGACTTCTTGGCAATTGCCTTACCGGCAGCAGCAAACTGTGCAACCTGACCGATGTTGGAAGCCTTTGAAGCCTGACCGCCGGTGTTGGAGTAAACCTCGGTATCAAATACCATAACGTTTACATCGTCGCCGGTTGCAAGAACGTGGTCAAGACCGCCGAAGCCGATATCATATGCCCAACCGTCGCCGCCGAAGATCCAAACGGATTTCTTTGAGAGGTAGTCGGCATTTTCAAGAACATCTTTGCAAAGTGCGCAGTCGGCGTTTTGTGCTTTAAGAGCAGCAACCAAAGCGTCGGTTGCGGCACCGTTTGTCTTGCCGCAGTCAACTGTTTCAAGGTATTTCTCGGCAGCAGCCTTAACGTCTGCCGAAGCCTTGTCGGAAGCAGCAATCTCTTTAACCTCGTCGATAAGACGGTTGCGGATTGCTTTCTGACCGAGATACATACCGTAGCCGTGCTCGGCGTTATCCTCAAACAGCGAGTTTGCCCAAGCAGGACCGTGGCCGTTTTTATCGGTTGTGTAAGGCGATGTTGCAGCAGGGCCGCCCCAAATCGAAGAACAACCGGTTGCGTTTGAAATGTACATTCTGTCGCCGAACAGCTGAGTGATAAGGCGAGCATAAGAGGTCTCGGCGCAGCCTGCGCAAGAGCCTGAGAACTCAAGCAGCGGCTTTTTGTACTGGCTGGAGATAACGTTGGAAACAGCAACTGTTTCGGGCTTTACAGTTACCTTCTCTACGCAGTAATCGAAAGCTTCCTGCTGGTCGAGCTGAGTTTCCGTTGAAACCATCTTGAGTGAGTTTGTGGGACATTCGCCGACGCAAACGCCGCAGCCCATACAATCCATAGGAGAAACCGCGAGGGTGTAAACATAGTCTGTTTTAACGATAGGCTTAGGTGCCTTCTTAAGTGAAGCGGGAGCAGCAGCAGCCTCGTCTGCATCAAGTGCAAACGGACGAATTGTTGCGTGCGGACAAACAAATGCGCACTTGTTACATTTTGCGCAGGTGTCTGCGTTCCACTCGGGAACCATAACGGCAACGCCGCGCTTTTCAAATGCCGAAGCGCCTTGCTCAAATGTGCCGTCTGCGTGGCTTGTGAATACGGAAACAGGCAGGCTGTCGCCATTCATCTTGCCGACAGGCTCCATAATATCCTTAACCATCTTGCCAAGCTTGGTGTCGGGAGTGTGATCCTCAACATTTTCGTCCTTGGCATCTGCCCACTCTGCCGGAACGTCAATCTTAACGAAGGCTGTTGCGCCTGCGTCGATAGCCTTCCAGTTCATATCAACGATGTCGCGGCCCTTTTTAAGGAACGATGCCTCTGCCTTTTCCTTCATATACTTAATTGCGTCTTCCGGCGGAAGAACAGCAGCCAAGGTGAAGAAAGCGGACTGCAAAATTGTGTTGGTACGCTTGCCGAGTCCGATTTCGGCAGCAAGGTCGATAGCGTTAATAGTGTAAAGCTGAATGTTGTTCTTTGCAATAATGCGCTTTGCTTCTGCCGGCATATGACGGTCAAGCTCTTCGGGAGTCCACTGACAGTTGATCATAAAGATACCGCCGGGCTTAACGTCGTTAACCATCTTGTAGCCTTTGGTTACATAAGACGGATTGTGGCAGGCAACAAAGTCAGCCTTGTTTATGTAGTAAGGACTCTTGATGGGCTTATCGCCGAAACGCAGGTGCGAAATGGTGATACCGCCTGTTTTCTTAGAGTCATATTGGAAATATGCCTGAACATATTTATCTGTATGGTCGCCGATGATTTTGATTGAGTTCTTGTTTGCACCAACGGTACCGTCGCCGCCGAGACCCCAGAATTTGCATTCGATTGTGCCCTCTGCTGCGGTGTTGGGAGCTTCCTTCTCTTCCAAAGAGAGGTGGGTAACGTCGTCAACGATGCCGAGAGTGAACTGCTGCTTCGGCTCGTCCTTAGCAAGCTCTTCGTAAACCGCAAAAACGCTTGCAGGGGGAGTGTCCTTTGAACCGAGACCGTAACGGCCGCCGATAACCTTTGCCTGAACGCCCTGTGTTGCAAGTGCTGTAACAACGTCCATATAAAGCGGCTCGCCCAAAGCGCCGGGCTCTTTGGTTCTGTCAAGAACAGCAATTTTCTTTGCTGTTGCGGGGATAGCTTCAACAAGCTTGTCTGCGCGGAAAGGACGGTAAAGACGAACTTTAACAAGACCGACCTTCTGACCCATTGCTGTGAGGTAGTCGATAACCTCCTCCGCAACGTCGCAGATAGAGCCCATTGCTACGATAACGCGCTCTGCGTCGGGTGCGCCGTAGTAGTTAAACAGCTTGTAATCTGTTCCGAGCTTTTCGTTGACCTTGCCCATATATTCTTCAACGATCTCGGGAACTTTATCGTAATACTCATTGCAAGCTTCGCGGTGCTGGAAGAAGATATCGCCGTTTTCGTGTGAGCCGCGCATAACCGGATGCTCCGGATTGAGTGCGCGCTTGCGGAATGCGGCAACTGCGTCCATATCGCACATTTCTTTAAGGTCGTCGTAATCCCAAACCTCGATCTTTTGAATTTCGTGCGAGGTGCGGAAGCCGTCGAAGAAGTTGAGGAACGGAACGCGGCCCTTGATTGCTGCGAGGTGAGCAACCGCACCGAGATCCATTACTTCCTGCGGATTGGTTTCCGCAAGCATTGCAAAGCCTGTTTGACGGCAAGCGTAAATATCGGAATGGTCGCCGAAAATGTTAAGTGCGTGCGAAGCAACGCAGCGTGCCGAAACGTGGAAAACGGAGGGCAGCAGCTCGCCTGCGATTTTATACATATTCGGGATCATAAGGAGCAGACCTTGGCTTGCGGTGTAGGTGGTTGTAAGAGCACCTGCCGCCAGCGAACCGTGAACAGTACCGGAAGCGCCTGCCTCGGACTGCATTTCGGCAACCTTTACCGTTGTGCCGAAAATGTTTTTAAGGCCCTTTGCCGACCACTGGTCAACATAGTCTGCCATAGGGCTGGACGGTGTGATAGGGTAGATACCCGCAACTTCGGTAAACGCATATGAAACGTGTGCCGCGGCGTTGTTTCCGTCCATGGTTTTCATTTTTCTTGCCATAGAGTTTTTCCTCCTAAAAAATATTGCATCGGCGTGACGGTTTGACTTCCGTCAGCCAAACAGTTTGTCACACGTTATATAATAACACTTTCTTTGCCGCTTGTAAATGAGGTTTTTTGAAATATTTTTTGAAAATTATGTAAGTTTTTAGTGAAATTTATCAAAAATCGTGCCGAATGTTTAAATTTCGATAAGTTAGCTGACACTAACGTGACAAAAAATCCGAAGTTTATATTGACAAATCGCAGTTTTCAATATATTATTGTAATTATGGAAATTTCTTTCCCCAAAATTCCCTAAAAACCGACATCGGAAAGACAGGGTTAAATTACATCAAAAGCGGCTGTCGGCAAGATCCGACAGCCGTCACAGCATAAAAAAGAAAGAGGCAAAAGCAATGGAAACATTTTTGGTTGAAATCTCGGCGAGACATCTGCACGTTACAAAAGAGCATTTGGAGATCCTTTTCGGAAAGGGTCACGAGCTCACTCCTAAAAAAGACCTTTCACAGCCGGGTCAATTCGCTTGTGAAGAACGCGTTGACGTTATAGGCCCCAAGCGCGAGCTTAAAGGAGTTTCGATTCTCGGTCCTTGCAGAAGCGCAACTCAGGTTGAGCTGTCGCTTACCGACGCTCGCTCGATCGGCGTTACGGCTCCTGTTCGCGAATCCGGCGATGTTGCAGGCTCCGGTGCCGTAAAGCTTGTAGGTCCTTGCGGCGAGGTTGAGCTTTCCGAGGGTGTTATTGCGGCAAAGCGTCACATACATATGACCCCCGACGACGCAAAGCGTTTCGGCGTTACCGACGGCGAGGTTGTTTCCGTTAAGCTGCCGACAGAGGGCAGAAGCCTTATTTTCGGCGATGTTGTTGTGCGTGTTTCGGAAAAATATGCTCTTGCAATGCACATCGATACCGACGAAGCAAACGCAGCGGCGGTTCCCGGCAAATGTCAGGGCGAGATAGTTAAGTGATTTTTGCTTTTTGCAAAAAACACGAGCGTTACAAAAAAGTTAAGCCGACAGGTTTTGTTGCGATTAAAGCGGCAATGCCTGCCGGCTTTTTTTATGTTTTCCGCTTTTTAAGGGTGTCATATTTCGGCGATGTTTTTCTGCTGCGAGGCGGCGGGTTTTAAATGCTGCAGTAAAAAGCCTTAAATCAACCGCTCGCGCAAAACATACGACAGGGCGTTTGCCGTTGGTTGTTAATAAAAAACTCCGGCAGCCGCTAAGCGAAAACGCTCGGCGGTGAGCCGTGTGTCGGTTTTTAGCGTTGCCTCGGCAAGCCCGATGATTTGTTTTTTATGGACAGTGTTTCTCTCGCCGGTCTGATTTTTTGTTCCGTGCGCTTGCCTATGCTGACAGGTTCGACTCTAACCGAAAACTCGGTTTTTCTCCCTTGCTGCCGAGCGTTGCCGCGCCCCGGCGCCCATCGCCGTTGGGCGATGGAAAAAGCTGTCTGCAAAACTGTGGTTTGCAGACAGCTTTCAAAACCGTTTTTTCTTTAAATCCCGTTTTGCGCAGCCGACGCGGAAAAAAACGGTTGCGCCGGGGCGCGGCAACGCTCGACGGTGAGGAAAAAAGCCGAAGCTTCGGTAAGTTGTGCAACTGCAACGCTGAGTCAAGAGGATATAAACACGGCGACTGCGGCAGACTGTCAGCGCTTTTATTACCGTTTATTGCCGTGCCGACAGGTGACTTTTCGACAGGTTGAGCGCAGTGTTCGACTATGCTGATTCTTGCTGTTGCTCACCGCCGCCGCGCGCTCGGCACAGCAGCGTTCCGCTGCGCGCCCTCGCACTGCGGCTTATCTTGCAAAAGCAAATAAAATCAACTTTCACCGACTTTCAATATATACGTAAGTGCATTACAGCGAATACTGAAAACCGATAAAAACACAGCCGCCGATTATAATAGAAAAATCGACGGCTGTGTTTGTGAGATACAGCATTATATAAAATCGCGATATTTTATTATTCAGCCTCAAGCACTGCGGCAAAGCAGCCGTATGTGCTGTCTTGACAAAGCGCTCGCATACTTTTAAATGTAAGCCCCATTTTCATAAGCGTATCGCCGCTTGTATTATCAAGCTGAGGGAAGTGGTCTCTTGTGGATTTTTCTTCATCACCCTTTATGCTTATCTTGTAAACCTTATCGGGATCAAGACCTTGAAGCTTAACTTCACCCAGCCACGCCATAAAGCCTTTGTTATTGTTAAAGAAGAATACAAAGCTCTTGTTTTTATCCTTGCTTACAAATTGATAGATAACCGCAGGCGCTGTCGGGTCATAAGCCGATCGCAGCAAGTACATATCGCCCAGCTGCACCGTTTCGCGCAGTTCTTTATAAAGCTTTATGTAACCTTTCAGCTCTTCGGTTTCCTCGTCCGTAAGCTTTCTTAGGTCAAATCCAACCGAAAACGAACCCATCATTCCCGTGTATGCCATTCGTTTATAGCTCTCCTGTCTGCCGGAAACAGTTATCATACCCTTGTGGTGCATATGGCAGCCGCCGCCTGCCGCTTTTGAAAGGTTTACTTTTGTAAATCCCTCGTGCAGTATAAGCGCGTCAATACAGTCCTGATTGTCGCTGCGGTTTACTCTTGCACAGCGTTTTGTCATTGCAAGGTCGGCGCGCATTCCTCCCGACGCACAGTTTTCAATAAGCACATTCGGAAATTTCTCGTTGATGTAATCAAAAACCCGCCACAGATTTTTAACGTATTTTATATAGACCTCATCGTCGGGTTCGTTGGTTATACCGTTCCAATTTACCTCCGAAAGAAAGCGGTTCATATCCCATTTTAAATAACCGATATTGTTTTCACTCAGCAGCTTGTCAAGCCAACCTATTGTATATTGATAAACCTCCTCCAAACCGAGGTTTAAAACATACTGATTGCGCTTTTTAACCGGCTGCCTTGTGGGGTAGTGAAGTATCCACTCGGGGTGATTTTTGTAAAGCTCACTTTCCTCGGTACACATTTCCGGCTCAACCCATATGCCGAACATCATTCCAAGCTCATTAAGCTTATTTATAAGCGGCGTCAGACCGTTTGGAAATTTTTCAGGGTCGATATCCCAATCTCCGAGTCCCGATTTATCGTCGTTACGGTTTTTAAACCAACCGTCGTCGATTAAAAACATTTCAATGCCGATATCATGGCATCGCTCAGCTTGCTGCATCAGCATTTTTTCATCAAGGTTAAATTCAAACGTCGCCCAGGCGTTGTAAAGCACAGGCATAACCTTGTTTGTCCACATTGTGTTGCTTGTTTTGCGCTGATATTCGTGCAGCTGACGTGAAGCCGCGCCGAAGCCGCCGTTTGTCATTCCGCCGGTGAAAACAGGGGTTTCAAATTCTTTGCCGCCGAGGAGATGTACTTTCGTGTTGAAATCCGAAATACCGCCGACTATCTGCGGCGCACGGTTGTGGTCTCTGCCGGCTTTTATCTGCCAATTTCCGCTGTATTGCAGCGTGCCGAACCACACGTTGCCGCGGTTTTCTTCCGCATTGCCGCAATCAATGGCAAAATAAGGGTAAGCGGTTGCATTTGAAACGCCCGCGCGGCTTTCAAGCAAAACGGGACTTTGATTAAGCGGCTGCTTTAAAATTTTGTATTCCTCACCCCAGGCAGACGACATATATGTCAGCTGTAAATTGTCGGAATACGGCATCGACCAGCTTGCGGAATAAACCGTCTCAAGTGTTATAGGCTCTGTTCCGATATTTCTTATAACCGTGTGGCGGTCGATAAGGTCGAGCCCTTCGAAAATCTTGTAGTAAAGGTCAACCTCAACAGGATAGTGAATATCGCAAAGCGTTATCTTAAGCTCGTTGCCGTCGTTTGCGATTTCATATGATTTATAGCTGAGTCTTAAATCACGCACGCCGTCCGAAAATTTTGCCTTTAAGCACTCGCTGTCGAAATATTTTGCTCCGTATGCAGGATACTCCTGTCTGCCGGCAGCATATTCCATGCAGCCTGCGTTGCCGCTGAAAACATAATAATCATTGGGAACCTCAGTTGGATAAAGCAGCTTTTCTCCCCAATAGCCAAAGCAAACAAATTTAAGCTTTTCTGTTGTTCCTTGCAGTGTTTCCTCTCTTAAAAGAACAACATAGCTTGTGTTTTCGGTTTCTATTATAAATCTCTCTTTTTCAAAACGTATGCTCATGGTTTTTACTCCTTTTTCGGAAATTTACACTAACATTTCGTCACTTTAAATATAACTGCGTCGCAGTGCGGCAAGGTCGGCTCTAACAACGTCCTCGTTCCAATTTTTCCACATATCGGTACCCGAGACGCTGTCCCAATAGTTGCAGCCTAACATAAATTTGCTCATAGCAATTCCTCTTTTAGTTTTTATTTTTGAAAGGACTTTGCGGTTTTCCAAAACGAAAAGGCAAAACCCGCCTCTCGCTATCAGTATATCCGCAGCGTCGATATACTTCAATGCACAGAGGTGGGTTTGTGTTGCACAAATCTACTGTGTTCTGTTTTTGTTAGGTGAACGACCGTATGTATTTTTGTAAACTCTGCAAAAATATGCCGAGGATTCAAAACCGGTCTGTTTTGCAATTTCGTAAATCGGCATATTTGTATTTTCAAGCAGTATGTCGGCAAGCCGCAGTCGTTCTTCTTTTAAAAACTCGGTGTAGTTTTTGCCGGTTTCCTTTTTGAAAAGCGTGCTGAAGTAATTGGGAGTGTAGCCTAAATGCTCCGCAAGGATTTTAACGGTGAGGTCCTTTTCAATATTGAGCCGTGTGTGCATAACAGCGCTCAGCACGGTTTGGTCTATTGTCTTGGTTTCCGGGCTGTTTTGCGTGCACTCTTTTTTATCAGCCTTCATTATAATTAAGGCTGCCGCAAATTGCACAAGTCCCTTAAACATAAAAAACGATGCTTCACTGCCGTCCTGTGCCGCCGCTGCGGCGTCAAGTGCAGCGCAAAGCTTTTCTGTGTTTTCTTCGCCGAGAGTTGTCATAACAAAGCTTTTATCATTGAGCAGCTCGGCAAATTTCCGGCTTACTACGCCTTCGCGAAAGCGCATAGTAAGAACGACCGCACCGCAGTAAAAATCAATTTTCTGCACGGAGCCCGGCATACAAAACACACAGTCCCCGACGTTCAGCTTAAGCTCAGTGTTATCAACGGCAACCTCAGCCTTGCCCCTTAGCAATATCTCGATTTCAAAAAAAGTGTGATAATGCCAAACGGATTTCATATCTCCTGCGCGCACCGTTATATTCAAATCATCGGAGCTAAATACAAGATCCTTTTCATCGTAGGAGCTGCCAAGTGTGATGAACTTGAGCGATCCTTTATCCTTTTTCAAAATTATTCATCATCCTCTTCCACAAATTTGCCGAGGTCAAGACCCTGCCTCTCAACAGAGGTTGAAAAAACAATTTGTGTTTCCGTCATTCCAAACTGCTGGATCTGACCGATGAAGCCGTCCAATTTTTCGGTGCTTTCAAACGCAACCTTTATAAGCATTGAATAATGCCCTGTAACGCAGGAGCACTCAAGCACGTTGGGATGATTGCAGATAAAAGGGTAAAACGACGGCTTTTGTAACGGTTGCAGCTCTAAATGAATGTAAGCCACGATCGGGTAGCCGAGCTTTTTGTGGTTAATGCGCACGCTGTATCCCGTTATAATTTCCTCGCGCTCAAGCCGTTCAAGCCGCGCCGCGGTGGCGGGCGATGAAAGATACACCTCGCTTGCAAGCTGTTTCAGCGGCATTCTTCCGTTTTTTTGCAGCAGTGAAATCAGCTTGTAATCTATATTATCCATAAAAAATACCGTACTTTCCTAATTTTTTAATTTTTCTGTTGCAATTTGCTTCATTTCTTTAGGCTTAATATAACATAAATCGGAAACCGTGTCAACAAATACAGAATAAAATTAGGTTGTAGGCTGCACTTTTAAATATATCTCAGATTAAAGAGCTGACAGATTTTGAATTGCAATGCAATTTTCGGCTTTTCTTCCTCACCGTCGAGCGTCGCCGCGCCCCGGCGCCCATCGCCCGGGGGCGATGAAAAGCTGCTTGCGAAAATTG
>USAR01000014.1 GCA_900552605.1 uncultured Oscillospiraceae bacterium
AAAGTATTTTCCGAAGAGGAAATTGATAAATTAGTTTAGCAATGGCTGACCGCACTATTATTGCAGCGGGCTGTTTTCACATATTCCAAGCAACAAAATCAGACGTTTCAATATTCTGAAAATCATTATGTCACTGCCTCAATGCTACAGCTGTTTTTTAGCTAAGTATCTTTATATCGATTACTTTTGAAACATTGCAAAAGCCTTTTTCTTTCCCTCCGTGCCGACAGCGTCGCCGCGCCCCGGCGCGCATCGCCTTAATGGCGATGCAAAAGCCGATTTATCGGCTTTTTAAACCGTTTTTTTGCTGCAATTGTCTTGTAACCGAGCAGACTGCAATAAAAACGGTTGCGCCGGGCGCGGCGACGCTGTCGGCACGGAGGAAAACCGCAGTCAAATCCTCACACAATCAAAAATACAGGTATAAGCCTTACCTACGTCAAGGCTTATAAGCTTCAACCTGCAACGAGGTTGATTCTCATAACAACAATAGTTAAAACATTAAAAGCGCCCGTTCTGCCGCGGCTTTGCCGAATTAAAAACGAGCGCTTGTTTATTTACTTTTGCTGTCCCAACCGTTACACATAGTAGGGGTTGGGTTTATTCAGCAATTTAATCAGGTCGATAATAATTCCGACGCCGCAAAGGCCACCTGTGCAAAGATATAAAATACCTGTTCCGATTTTACCTTCATAAAATTTGTGAGCACCGAAAATTCCAAAAATGCAACACAATGCAACAGACACCCATTTATTCTTCGGTCTCCCCATAGGAACACCGGCTCCGACAGTGTTCTTATTTACATTGGCATTAACATTCGCATTGTTATTATCGTTGTTAATTACAATGTTCGGTTGATTTGCCGATGACTTGAGCTCTTCAACCTGCCTTCCGCAAAGATTGCACACAACTGCATCTTCCGGAATTTTACCGCCGCAGTGCTTACAGAATTTTGTTTTGACATCTGCCCCGCTTTTCGATTGCTGCTCAGTCTGTGCCGCCGATGCCTGATTCTCAGCTGAGTTATTTTCACCTGTCGACACCTGTGTTAATTCGCTGTTATCCATTCATATTCTTCCCCTTTCGCTATTTTGAAAATATTCTAACACATAAGTGTTCATTTGTCAACATATGTATTCATAAAATGCATAAATCGGCACTACAATATACATAGAGGTGATTTTCTGTGTATATCCCGACTTTAGATTCAAAGGCAGTTGGAAAAGCAATTGCATATTTCAGAAAACAAAGCGGTGTTTCGCAAGACGTATTAAGCGGTCTAGCTGATATCGGGCGCAGCCACCTTAGTGCAATTGAGCGCGGTGAACGAAAACCAACACTTGAGACGCTGTACAGAATCAGTTGTGCGCTGAATATCAAAATGAGCACAGTGGTTAAAAAAATCGAAGAAGAAATTGATAAATAAAAGCAACAGCCAGACCATTAAAAAAGCTAAATAGTCAAGCTGTTGCTTTTTGGTTTATTTTCAATTATGTATTAAAGCAAAACCTCGCGGTTTGTACCGTAAAATATATCTTGCTTTCCTGAGATTATTTTGCAAAATTCCTCAAACTTATCCCAAGTATTGTGAATATCAAACTCATATGCATGACCCCATATATAAAAAAGCTTCGGCGTATCGGTATCAAGCTCAACAAAGCTTTGTGCCAGCTCAAACATTTTATTCCATTCCTCATGGTGATACACAGTCGGTTTAAAGCGATATAGGTCTGATTGAATATCAAAGCTGTGGCTCGAAACAGTTGTGCGGCAATACTTTACTCCTGTGTTGTTTTTTATAACATCCGCCACGTGTTCGTTGCAATTGGTACCTCCGCCGGGATATGCAAAGCCAACAACCTCATACCCGACAATGTCAGAAAGAGCAAGACGGTCGTTTTCAACCTGTCTTACTATTTCATCGTCAGAAACAGCTGTAAGTAAGGGGTGCGTAAGAGTGTGCGACGCAACCTCGTGCCCTTCATAAATATTTTTTACCTCAATTGCGCGAGGCTTAACGTGCGCGACCGTCACATCTTCCCGAATAAGACTTCCTGCTGTTCCCAAAAATTCCGAGTTTAAATTGAACGTACATTTTAAACCGTATTTATTAAGCAGTGCGATAAGCCGTTGGTCCTGCGTAACGCCGTCGTCATAGCTAAAGGTCACCGCTTTCATCTTTCCTTGAAACATTTTCAATACTTCCCTTCTTGTTTAATTAAATTGTATATGGTTTCATCAATACTTAATTGTATCAATAATCATATGCTTTTTACAAGGCGGCTTGCTTTCGATGTCAACAGTATTTTTCATTAGTGCTGTCGCCTCGGAAAAATCATCTACCGAAGATGATTGCAAACGCGCAATCGGCTCGCCGACGCTTACGCGGTCGCCCGTCTTTTTATAAAAATAAATGCCTGCTGTAATATCTATACTGTCGCCGACTTTTGCTCTGCCTGCGCCGAGCAGCACCGAGGTTTCGCCAACTGTGTGTGCGTTTATTTTGCTTATATATCCGCTTTTGCTTGCGGTGATATCTACGGTATTCCGAGCCTTGCAAAAGTATTTAAGATCATTTAAAAATGAAATGTCGCCGCCCTGCGCCGTCAGCCATTCGCAAAACTTTTTGTAAGCACTGCCGTTTTTCACGGATTCCCAACACATATCCATTGCTTTTTTAAACCTAATATTAAGAGCAGATGACACCATATGTGCCGCAAGTGTGATTGAAACCTCACCGAGATCTTCAATAACATCGCCTTGCAAAAATGCCGCAGCTTCGGCAATTTCGAGAGAGTTGCCCACAGTGCGTCCTAAAGGTTCATTCATATCGGTAAGCACTGCAATCGTATTTCTGCCGCAAGCTTTGCCGACACTTACCATAATTTCAGCAAGCCTTCTTGCGCTTTCGACGGTTTTCATAAGAGCACCGCAACCTACCTTGACATCGAGAATAATATTTTCAGCGCCGCATGCGAGTTTTTTGCTCATAACACTCGATGCAATAAGCGGCAAGCTGTCAACTGTTGCCGTTACATCTCGCAAAGCATACAGCTTCTTATCTGCCGGCGCAAAATTACCGGTTTGCGTAACAACAGCCATTCCGACTTTTTTTACATTTCTTATGAATTCCTCTGAGGAACAAGCGGCTTTATACCCTCTTACAGCCTCAAGCTTATCTGCTGTGCCGCCTGTAAAGCCAAGGCCTCTGCCTGACATTTTGGCAGTTATAACTCCAAGCGACGCGGCAATCGGCGCTGCAATAAACGTTGTCTTATCGCCGACACCGCCTGTTGAGTGTTTGTCGGCTGTAAGGTTTCCGAATTGCGATAAATCGGCTTTTTCTCCGCTTTCATACATAGCCATTGTAAAGTCGGCGGTTTCACGATATGTCATTCCCGAAAAATAAACCGCCATACAAAAAGCAGAAAGCTGATAATCGGGTATATCTCCCGACGTTATGCCGCTAACAAGGAATTTGATCTCATCAGCGCTGAGCTCTTTTCCGTCGCGTTTTTTCTCAATTATATCGTACATTCTCATATTTTGTCACCGGTTAAGACCAAAGCTCTGTGGCAGCAGGCTGTCCAAAGTATATGAAACAGCGCTGTCGCCCGACTGCAACACTATTTTAAAATCACTTCCGCAAAACTCCGACATAACCTGCCTGCAAACGCCGCAAGGCGGAAAGCCGTGTTTCTCGGCATCGGGGTGATCTGAATAAACCGCAACGGCACTGAAATTGCGCTTACCGTCGCTTATTGCTTTGAAAAATGCAACCCTTTCCGCACAGCAGGTTGGTGAAAACGCGGCGTTTTCAATGTTACAACCGATATAAATGCTGCCGTCACTGCACAAAAGCGCCGCACCGACCTTTATTTTAGAGTACGGAGAATATGATTTCTCCATTGCTGTTTTTGCTTTATTCAAAAGCTCATTGTTGTTCATACAATCACTCACCCTTTACATTTTAGCACCGATTTTCAAATAAATCAACCGATTTTGCAATGCCGAATTATCGTATTTTAAACGTCGCATTTTAGCTGCCGCTTTGTGTTATTAAAAACTTAAAAATAGTTAAATAAACACCTAAAAAAAGTATATTGACAATGCTTTTCGCCATGCTATAATTACATTGTAATCAAATAAAAATCCAAATTATAATTTGCTGTATCCTACGCGACGGTGCACTATTTCCTATTGTAACCGTTGCTTTGCAGGAAGTAAGGAGATAGTTGTATATGAATGATATTTTTGAGCAGATTCGCAATGTCGGCTTAATGCCGGTTATAAAGCTTACCGACACATCAAAGGCTGTTGATTTGGCCAAGGCGCTTACAAAAGGCGGCATTCCCGTTGCCGAGGTCACTTTCAGAGCTGCGGGCGCTGAAAAAGCAATTGCCGCAATTGCAAAAGAAATGCCGGAAATGCTTGTGGGCGCCGGTACTGTGCTTAATGTGGAGCAGGCAAAGCTTGCAATTGACAACGGCGCAAAATACATTGTTGCTCCCGGCTTTGTTGAAGAGGTTGTGAGCTACTGTCTTGATAGAAATGTGCCTGTAATTCCTGGTTGCACAAATGCGAGCGAGGTCAGCAAGGCTTCAAATATGGGACTAAAGGTTGTTAAATTCTTCCCGGCAGAAGCTATGGGCGGACTTAAGGTTTTAAAGGCACTTGCAGGCCCTTTCGGCAATATGAAATTTATTCCGACGGGTGGAATTAACCCCGATAATTTAGGGGATTATCTCGCCTTTCCGAAAATCGTCGCCTGCGGCGGCAGTTGGATGGTTCCGCAAAAAATGGTTGATGAGTCCGATTGGGACGGCATAACCGCTTTGGCACAGCAAGCCGTTACCGCAATGCTTAATATATCCGTTGAGCACATCGGCATCAATTCGGAAAACGAAAACGCAGCACTCGCTGCCGCTGATGGCTTTAATAACATTCTTTCCTGCGGCACTCGCGAAACATCGGTATCTCACTTTGTAGGAAGCAGCCTTGAAATTATGAAATCTGTAGGTCGCGGTACATGCGGTCACATTGCACTTGGTGTAAGCGACGTTTCTCGTGCCGTTCGTTTTTTCACTTCTCAAGGATTTGAGTTTGATGACTCAAGCATTAAAACAGATGACAACGGCAGAGTTAAGTTTATATATTTCAAGAACGAAATCGGCGGTTTCGCCGTTCATCTTGTTAACAGTCATTGATTAGAATAGAGATTGAGTCTAAATAACAACCGAAAATGTAAAAGATGCGTTTACAAAATTTGCTGCCCCTAACCATATTTGTTCTTGTAAGAGCATTCGGCGCACAGAAATATTCGATTAAAGAATTTCTGTACACACTTACCTCTGTAATGTGATTTTTACTATATAATCACTTTATAAGCTGTGTAATGTTGCAAGGCTTTTTCGTGTCTTTTGATACTTAATAGCATAGCGGAAAGGACTTGGCATAAATTTGAAATACTATCTTATGATCGTTTTGTCGTTGATACTTCTTTCAGGAGATTTCGCCGTAAACAAACTTTATCAGAAACGCTACGGAACATCACTTGAAACAGGCCTTAAATTTAATGCTCTTATGGGATTGTTTACAGCTGTGGTGTTTTTCGCAATAAACAAGTTTAAGTTTGAGTTTTCGGCTTTTTCTTTGTTGATGGCAGGTATAGTTGCTCTTAGTGTTATGAGCTATAACATACTCGGATTCAGAGTTCTTAAATCGGCAGGTATGGCATTTTATACTTTGTTTCTAATGTGTGGCGGAATGATAGTCCCGTATGTGTGGGGTGTATTGTTTCTGCAGGAAAGGCTTTCTCTTTTGCATTTGGTTGGACTCATTATGATTATATCCGCAATGGTGCTTACTGCAAACGATAAAAAGCTGCCAGATAAACAGATACTCGCTTTATGTGTGATTATATTCTTCTTGAACGGCATAAGCAGTGTTGCGGGAAAGTTGCACCAGATAGAAAAGACGTATTTTTGCATCTCGGAGATAGAATTTGTTATTGCAATCGGCATTGCGAAGTTCGTTATATCAGCAACGGCATATATGGTTGTAAGATTGTTCCAAAAAAATAAAAAAGCAGACAAGCGAAATGATTGCAGGTTTGTGTGGGGAGGATTTTTGATTGTACTCTCGACACTTCTTAACGGACTGGCATATATTTTACAATTAAACGGTGCAAAGAATTTTCCGGCAACGGTTTTATATCCGTTAATCACGGGCGGAACGATTATTTTCTCATCTGTGACCGGAATAGTTTTTTTTAAGGAGCGAGTCTCCAAAAGATTGATTATAAGCATAATTATTTGCTTTGCCGGAACTTGTCTGTTTATCTAAAGCTATTCTGAATTGCCGTTTTAATCTCCTGTATAGTGTTTTTGCTTCTGCCGGTATAGCTTTTGATCCAGTTGGTTTCTTATGCGGCAAGAGCAGCAGGAGAAAGATCGGTGGGCGGTGGGATTTTGATATCAGTCATTCTGTGAGCGAACGATATATTTTTGGCTGAATGATAAAAAAGATACCAAATCTAACTTTTGACATATAATCTTGCAAAAAAGAATTACAGCAATGAGTAAAAGAGGTGAATGTTATCTTTATTATTACGGCTTTCAAATTATGACAGATATTATGCTTGATAAGTTCGGAATCGCAGCAAATGAAATTTAAAACAGGAGCAGTAATACTATGGTGAATAAAGAATATGAAAGACTTTTAAATGCACTTTTGAAAGCACTTCCTAAAAGAATGTACCGAGTTCTCGGTGAAACCGAGTTTTCAGGATTCTTCACTCGTGACAGGCTCTCATTAAGCGATGCGCTTTTACATAATAAAAGCTCAATTCCCCAGGGAACTCATTGGGGTGAAAAATGGGAATATGGATGGTTTTTTACAGAAGTGACTATCCCTTCTGAAGCATCAGGAAAAAGAGTTGAATTTATGGCAGAGCTCGGTGAGAGTACTGTTTTTGTAAACGGAGAGGTTTACGGTGCATTGGACCGTGAGCACAAAATGATAACACTGTCAAAAAATGCAGTTCCCGGAGAAAAGTATAACATAGCTATGGAGGTCTATGCCGGACATACAGGCGAAGTCGATCCGTTATTGTGCGAACACTATAGAATGATAATACCGGGTGAAAACAACACTGAATTTCCGGAAAAAGGCATCACACAAAAAGTCTCTAAAAACGGTCATATAGCTGTTTTTCATGATACCGTGTTTCAGCTTTGGATGGATATCAAAACATTGCTCAGCATAGCTGAGACTATTGACCCGTCTTCTCTGAGAAAGGCTCAAATAGAAAAGAGTCTTAAGAAAATGTGTGACGCTGTCAATATAGAACTACCTTTTGAGGAATTTGAAAAGACAGTCATTGCAGGCAGAAAATTGCTCGAACATCCTCTCTCGTGCAACAACGGCTCTACCGCTCCGTTATTTTTTGCAATCGGAAATTCTCATCTTGATTTGGCTTGGTTATGGCCGGTATCCGAAACGCGGCGAAAAACAGCCAGGACATTAGGAAATCAGCTTAAATTAATAGAAGACTACCCGGAGTATAAGTATACACAAAGCCAACCTTGGATTTTGGAAACTGTGAAAAACGATTATCCGGATTTATATGAAAAGGTTAAGACCGCAGTAAAAAACGGAAATATCGTTGTGGAAGGCGGCGCTTGGGTTCAGCCCGATACGAATATGATTTCGGGTGAAAGCATGATAAGACAATTCATGTTTGGAAAAAGCTTTATAATGAATGAGTTTGGGTATGACAGCAAAGTGTTTTGGCTTCCGGACAGTTTCGGTATCAGTGCATCGCTGCCTCAGATAATGAAAGGTTGCGGTATTAAATACTTTATGAATGCAAAAATTCTATGGCAATATAACGGTGGTGATAAGTTCCCGAAAAATATGTTTATGTGGCGCGGAATTGACGGAACAGAAATTTTAACAACTATTACATCCGGTTATGCTGACATGAACAAACCTGCTAATATAATCAATAAATGGCGCAACAACTGTGAAAAGGAAGATGTGCCGGTAAAAATGTTTTTATACGGTCACGGTGACGGAGGCGGCGGTGCAACGCGCGAGCATCTTGAATATCTGAGACGTGAAAAAGATTTGGAAGGCATGCCGAGAGTAATACCGGCAGGTCCGAATGAGTATTTTGATTATTTTGAGAAAAATTATATGCCATATGATAACACCTTTGTCGGCGAATTGTATTATGCTGCTCATAGGGGCACTTATACAAGTCAGGCAAAAACAAAGATGTTAAACAGAAAATGTGAATTTGCATTGCGCGAAGCTGAGTTTTGGAACGCCTTGCTCGGCAACTGTAAAAACAATAATACAGAGAAATTATGGAAAACCGTTTTGCTTAATCAGTTTCATGATATACTTCCCGGCACATCTATTGCAAAGGTTTATGAAATCTGTGAAGCAGAATTGGCAGGTGTGGTATCAGATGCTAAAAAAATTACCTGTGATACAATAAAAACAGTTCTGAATAATAACAATTCATATATAACCGTATTCAACTCACTTTCGTGGAACAGAAAAGCGGTTATTGAATTGCCGGATGGTTGTACATCCATAGAAGGACAGCTTTCTCAGGAAATTAACGGCAAATATTATGCGCAGGTCGAAGTGCCGCCGTGCGGATGCAAATCGTTTAAAATCGATAATAATATACGCTGCAACAGCGAATTCAAACCGTATGTATTGGAAAATGAACTTATCAGAGCTGAATTCAACAATAATGGTCAGCTTATAAGTGCAGTTGACAAAGAATGCAACATCGAATATATTAAAGCACCTTCAAATGTGTTTAGAATGTATAAAGATGTATCTGCGTTTTTCGAGGCATGGGATATTGACAGCTATTACGAAAACGTTGAAGTTGATACCGGAATGCATACAGAATTTGTGTCGCAATTTGCCGGAGCGGTTGCATCGGGCATCACATTTAAAGCTCAATTCGGAAATTCCAAAATGTTGCAGACCGTAATTCTTGAAGCCAACAGCAAGTGTATTAGGTTTGAAACGGAGATTGATTGGCAAGAAACACATAAACTTCTAAAAACTGACTTTAATACAAATATACAAACCGAGGAAATGCTTTCGGAAACACAATTCGGCTATGTTAAGAGACCAAACCATAAGAGCAGGCAATACGATGCAGACCGCTTTGAGGTGTGTCAGCATAAATGGTCGGCTCTTACTGAAGGAAAACGCGGTGTGGCTCTTTTGAACGATTGTAAATACGGGATAAGTGCGGATGGCGGCAGAATGAGTCTTTCACTTCTCAAATCTTCAATGGAGCCTGCACTAAATGCAGATAAAGGACTACAGCGTTTTACGTATGTGTTTATGCCCTTTTCTGTTCCTTTTGCTGACTGCAATGTGATCAAGGCTGCATATGAGCTTAATTGCCCTACTGAGTCTAAGCGAGGTTTTGCAGATGAGCACTCATATTTTTCAGTTTCTGCAGAAAATGTAATTATTGATACAGTTAAACCTGCAGAGGATGGAAGCGGAGATATAATAGTCCGTCTGTACGAGACCAAAAGCACATATACATCATGCAGTTTAAATGTTGGCATTGATGTAAACGAGGCATATTTTACCGATATGCTTGAGAATAACATAACGAAAGCAGAAATGCAGGACAATCATATTTTGCTCAATATAAAAGCTTTTGAAATAATAACTTTGAGATTAAAAAACACACCAAAAAAATAATTGTTTTAAATAGCAAATCGTTAATGAGGAAATTAAAAATATGAAAAACAGAATATTTAAAGTAACGGATTTCGGAGCCGTTTCCGAAAGTAAAGAGCTCCAGACCCAAAGAATACAAAGTGCATTAGACCAATGTTTTCTGAACGGCGGAGGAACTGTTGTTGTTCCGAAGGGCGTTTATTTAACGGGTGGACTCAGGATAAGGTCAAATAGCACACTGTACTTAGAGTCGGGGGCAATCTTAAAAGGCAGTCGCAATCCGGAGGATTATTTCGGATACTTAGCCGATAAAATCGAACCGTTAACTGAAAATGAAGTTACTGACAAAGTATGGAGAAGAACAGAATTGGATGCGGTAAAGGATTATACATTTCTTTCCAGACCGGGCAGCCGTTGGAACAACGCCCTTATAAAAGCCGTAAATGCAGAAAACGTTGCTATTATAGGCGAGGAAAACTCTTTTCTTGACGGCAGTGATTGTTTTGATGAATTGGGAGAAGAAAACTATCGCGGACCGCATTGTATAAATATGTTCAACTGCAAAAATGTTCATCTTTCCGGTTATTCGGTTAAGGATAGTGCCAATTGGGCAAATGCTCTTTTTTACTGCGAAAATGTTGTGGCAGAAAATGTTTCTGTATATGCGGGACACGATGGAATACACATCACCGGGTGTGAAAATGTTAAAATAAATGATTGCAAATTTTACACCGGGGATGACTGTGTTGCTGGATTTGCAAACACAAATGTTATTGTAACGGGCTGCATTCTAAATTCGGCTTGTAGCGCTATGCGTTTCGGCGGGACAAATGTGTTTGTAAAAAAATGTAGAATTTACGGTCCATGTAAATACCTTTTCAGAGGAAGCCTTACAGATGAAGAAAAGAGAAACGGTGTAAAGCCGGAGCTTGCAGGTCACAGAAAGAATATGCTTAGCGTATTTACCTATTACGGCGATTATTCTGTTGATATTCCTAATCAACCGAGCAATATTATTATTTCCGACTGCACAGTTGACGGTGCGGATAAGCTCTTGCACTACAACTATTCAGGGAACGAAATGTGGCAGCTTAATAAGCCGTTGAGTAATATTTTAATTCCTTCAATCCTTTACGGGGATAAGGAAAAAAAGGTTTCGTTGAATATAAAAAACTGTAATTTTTCAATAAAAAACAACATTGCCTGCGAAGAGCTGATTCAAGCTGCTAACTTTGATACCATAGTCCTTGATAACGTTGAAATTAAAAACTATAAAGCAGAGACTCTTATTAAAACCTGGACAGACGGTAATGTGGTAATTAAAGACCTGAAATGCGAAAAAAAACCAAGTAGTATTACTGAAAAAGCACTAAGTGCATTTAAGTGCAAACCAATATAACTGTCAACGCAATATGAAAAATATCCGGGATTATTTTTGATACAGATAAATCCCGCCAATCTCTCCGTTTACTTATTTTGAGGATACATTCACCGTCCCCGGAACAGTGAGGGTAGGTATAACTCAAGTATGCGCTTCTCTATTGTATCAGAGAAAAGTGCTTTAACTGACTGCTAACCGAAAGATAAGAAGTTTATCTCTTTCAAAATCAGTCTATGCAACCCACTGTACCGCATATTCATCTTTGAAAGAATAGCCGATACACATAATCAGCTTTGCAGAGCATAATCGCATCTGCGTACTATGGAGTGCATCTGTTATCTTATGCAATGCTTTTACACAGTTTTTATGCTGTGCATGGTTTTTTATTTCTTATTGCACAGCGGAAAGGAATGGTTATAATTATGAAAGTTGTTACATTCGGCGAGCTTATGCTCCGCTTAGCGCCTGAGGGTTATCTTCGCTTTGTGCAATCGGAAAAATTCCTTGCAACATTCGGCGGCGGTGAAGCAAATGTTGCGGTGTCGCTTGCCAACTACGGCATTGACGCAGCATTTGTTACAAAGTTCCCAGAGAACGATATTGCTGTAATGGCAATCAATTCTCTGAGAAGATACGGCGTTGATACTTCGCTGATTGCAAAGGGCGGCGACCGTATCGGTATTTACTACTGCGAAAAGGGTGCGTCGCAGCGCCCCTCAAAGGTTATTTACGACCGCGCAGGCTCATCAATTGCAACAGCAACTACCGCTGATTTTGATTGGAACAAGATCTTCGACGGTGTTGATTGGTTTCACTTCACGGGAATCACCCCAGCACTCGGTGATAACGTTGCCGAGATCTGCCTGGAAGCTTGCAAAGAAGCTGCAAAGCGCGGTATAACCGTCAGCTGCGATCTTAACTACCGCAAAAAGCTGTGGACTCGTGAAAAAGCCGGCGAGGTTATGGGCAAGCTTATGCCTTACGTTAACGTATGCATTGCAAACGAAGAGGATGCATCTGACGTTTTCGGAATCAAAGCCAGCAACACAGATTTGACCGCAGGCAAGGTCAACCATGAGGGTTACAAAGAAGTTGCCAAAAAGCTTGCCGACAGATTCGGCTTTGACAAGGTTGCAATAACGCTTCGCAGCTCGATATCCGCAAGCGATAACGATTGGGCGGCAATGCTCTACACCGACAATAATTACTACTTCAGCAAAACCTATCATATGCACATTGTTGATCGTGTCGGCGGCGGCGACAGCTTCGGCGGCGGACTTATCTACTCACTTCTTAACGGCTACGAGCCGCAGAGAGCAATTGAATTTGCGGTTGCCGCATCCTGCTTAAAACACAGTGTTGAGGGCGACTATAATATGGTTTCCGTAAAAGAAGTTGAAGCACTTGCGGGCGGCGACGGCTCGGGTAGAGTTCAAAGATAATTTAAAAATAAAGAATACAAAAACGCTTTGGCAAACCGATTAGCCAAAGCGTTTTTTATTTTCATAAAAGCTCTGTGAGAAAACATACAAATATACTGCACAAACTGAGGCAAGGCAATTATTAGGCGTCAATACTTTTCATCAACAAATTATGAAGAGCCATTTCATAATCATAAGTATAAATATTTTCTTTTTCCCCATTAAGCTTTGCGGCGAAGTCAAGCATCATTTTATCGTACCTTCCAAACGCAGGAAAGCTGACTGTCTCGCTTCTTAAAGCAAAATCTCTTACATTTTTAACGTGATCCCTGTATGTAATTTTACACTTAACATCGTCTGCGCAGATTACGCCGGGTATATCCAATGGATTTTCAAGAGGCTCTATTTCCAAAGTACCTTTACTTCCGGAAATAACAAGCTGTCGTCTTGCATCACCGTTGACTTCTGATGCAGAGCTTTTAACAAACGAAATACCATTCTCGTATTCATATAGCACAAAACCGGTGTCAATTGCGCCTGTGCCGCTACACGAAGTTGCAAAATTCATGGGCATAACCTTTTGTGGTTCCCCCATTATTCTATAAACAATATCAG
>USAR01000015.1 GCA_900552605.1 uncultured Oscillospiraceae bacterium
CCGCAGGAAGAAACCTCCGTCAGCATTTCGTTCGATATTAAATCGGTTGCGTCATACGACGATTCGGGAATTACCGGCAACAAGAGCTGCTATATTCTTGAAAAAGGCGACTATGAAATATATGTGGGCACGGATGTTAGAAGTGCCGAAAACGTTTACACTTACCACCTTGATTCAGATAAAGTAACCGAGCACTTAAGCGAAATCGGTGCGCCTGTTATTGATTTTGAGCGTATTAAACCGTTCGTTAAGGACGGCAAGGTAACCATTACTTATGAGAAGGTACCGAAAAGGACAGTTGACCTGGCAGCCGATATCGAAAAAAAACGTAAATCAGCTATCGTTTATACAGGTGATCGAGACATTAAGTTTTCAGACGTTGCCGAAAACAAAGCAACGCTCAACGAGTTTATTGCTCAGCTCAATCGCGAGCAGCTTGTTGAACTGCTTTTGGGCGAGGGAATGTGCAGTCCTAAGGTTAAAAGCGGCTGCGGCGGAGCTATCGGCGGTCTTACCAAAAGCGGAGTTCATTTCGGTATTCCCGCCGCCTGTGTTACCGACGGACCTTCAGGATTACGTTTTGACAGCGGAGAAAAGGCTACCTCTATTCCCTGCGGCACATTGCTTGCCTGCACTTGGAACGACGAGGCTGTTGAGGAACTTTTTTCCTATCTTGGTATAGAGCTGTATGTTTACGGTGTTGATGCACTTTTGGGTCCCGGCACAAACATTCACCGCCACCCTCTTTGCGGAAGAAATTTTGAATATTTTTCCGAAGACCCGTTCATATCCGGAAAAATGTGCGCCGCAGAAGCTAAAGGCCTTGCAAAAACCAACACAACAGCTACAATAAAGCACTTTGCTTGCAATAATATTGAGCGTGTACGTAATGACAGAAACTCTGTGCTTTCAGAGCGTGCGCTGAGAGAAATTTATTTAAAGTGTTTTGAAATACCCGTTAAAGCCGGCGATGTTAAGGCTGTTATGACCTCATATAACCTGATTAACGGAATACACGCAAACAGCCGTTTTGATATTAACACAACAGCACTGCGAGATGAATGGGGATTTGACGGAATTGTTATGACCGATTGGTGGCCGCATTTCAACTTTGATAACGACCAACCGTCAAAGCTTAAAAAATCCGCAATGGTAAGAGCGCAAAACGACCTTTCAATGTGCGTTGTTTCCGCCGAACATCACGAGGACGACATACTTGAGCAGCTCGACAACGGCACAATAACAATTTACGAAGTACAGAGAAATGTTAAGAACATTCTTAAGTTCATTCTTTCGTCAAACGCGTATAAACGCTATCTTAAAAACGGATCATTTACGGGATATGGTCTTAAAGAGAGAGCCGAAACACTAAAAACCGTGTTCGAGCAAAGCTCTCCGCAAAGCGAGCAGCGATTTAGTATAAACTTACCTCTCGGCGTTGTGTGCCTTTTTGAAATCGACTACACATCTCACCGTGAGGCAACAGCACAAACCGTTATAACAATAAATTGCCGAGGTGACTTTGTTGGCTCGACTGTTTCGGTTAACGGTCTTAACGGCGGAAGTGACACGGTTAAAGCAGAGGTTATAATCACTTCCGATGCGTTTAATCTTAAGTATAATCCCGATGATGTCACCGTTAATGCAGTAAGGATAAAGGTTGCTGAGAAATAATACTAAGCAGCCTGCTGCTGAAACAAATATCACAATAATGAACAAAACTCCTGTCGGCTGGTAAGTTGACAGGAGTTTTGTTTTGCGCGATAAAACAAAACGTTTTCTCTTATCTATTTACTCTTTTTTCGAAAACGGAAAATTGAATGAATATAAACGAAAACACAAAAGGAAACGACAATCTTCTGCCGAAAATTGTCGTTTCCTTTTTGGTCGAGGTGACAAGATTCGAACTTGCGACCTCTGCGTCCCGAACGCAGCGCTCTACCAAACTGAGCCACACCTCGAAAAGTATTGACTGAGTATTGCAAGATTTGCTCTTTTATCAGCACCGTCCGCTTTACTCAACGCTAATTATTATATTAAAAATAAAGTTAAAAGTCAATACCTAATCTGCATTTTTTTTAATTTATTGCGAAACTGCGATTTTATTTTCGGAAACAGTAACGGAAATATGTTTTAATTGAGCCTCATCGATTATAAGCTGCACAATTTTATCCTCTATCTGTTTTCGTATAAATGTCCGCAAATCTCTTGCTCCGCGCTTTTTACCGTGAGTGTTCTCAGCTACAAAGGTTGGTATATCTGCACTGTATTCAAGCTCAATACCCTTTTCTTCAAGAACACCTCTTAATTCATCAAGCGCCAATACGGCTATTTTTGCATAGTCCTCTTTAGAAAGCGGACTGAAAACAATGATTTCGTCTACCCTTCCGATAAACTCAGGGCGCAGGAACTGCTCAAGCGCTGTCATCGCCTTTTCTTTTGAAGCATCACGCTGCGTTTTGCCGAAACCCAGCGGATTGGAGCCGCTTTCACTTCCTGCGTTTGAGGTCATAACGATTATTGTATTTCCAAAGTTGACCGTTCTTCCCTGCGCGTCGGTAATTCTCCCGTCATCTAAAATCTGCAAAAGAATGTTGAGTACATCGGGGTGAGCTTTTTCGATTTCATCAAACAGCAATACGGAATAGGGCTTTCTGCGCACCTTTTCGGTAAGCTGTCCTGCGTCGTCATATCCGACGTATCCCGGAGGCGCTCCGATTATTCGGGAAACCGAGTGTTTTTCCATAAATTCCGACATATCAAGGCGAATGAGTGTTTCGGGTGTTTGGAAAAGCTGCTCGGAAAGCACCTTAACCAGCTCGGTTTTACCGACGCCGGTCGGCCCCACAAATATAAATGACGCCGGTCTGCGATGTGCTGTAATTTGCACTCTTGAGCGTTTAACGGCAGCGCAAACAGCCGCAACCGCTTCGTCTTGCCCTATAATTCGCTTTTTAATGTTTTCTTCAAGTGTGCTGAGTTTTTTAAGGTCACTTTGCTTAACCTTTGCGGCAGGTATTCCTGTCCAAAGCTCGATGACCCTTGCCAAATCGTCCTCCGTAACGGGGTTTTCGGAAGCAGGAACATACAGCGCGTCAGCTTCACTGCGATAGCGCGCAAGGTCAGATTTAACCTTGGCAAGCTCCTCATAGTTCGGTGTTTCCACCTGCTGCTCAAGCGAATCCTCTTTTGCCGAAAGACGTGCAATTTCCTTGTTAACTTTGTAAAGCTTATCAATTGCCTTGTTTCTCAATGCGGCACAGGCGCAGGCTTCGTCTAAAAGGTCAATAGCCTTATCGGGTAAAAAACGGTCGTTAATATATCTTTCGGAAAGCGTAACCGCTTTTTTCACAATTGTATCCGGCACGCTGACACCGTGATAGCCTTCGTAATAAGGCTTAACACCAAGCAAAACCTCATATGCCTCGTCTATGGTAGGCTCTTCCACAACAACCGGTTGAAAACGCCGCTCAAGAGCCGAGTCTTTTTCAATATATTTTCTGTATTCGGTAAGAGTTGTTGCGCCTATTACCTGCAGCTGACCGCGTGATAATGCCGGTTTTAAAATATTACCGGCATTCATTGAGCCCTCAGAATCACCGGCACCTACAAGGTTGTGAACTTCGTCGATAAACAGTATAACATTGCCCGCGTCCTTAATATCGTCAATAAGCCCTTTTACTCTGCTTTCAAACTGTCCTCTAAACTGTGTGCCGGCAACAAGCGCTGTCATATCAAGAAGGAATATCTCTTTATCCAGCAGTCGTGACGGAGCATTTCCATCGGCAATTCGTATTGCAAGACCCTCGGCAATGGCGGTTTTACCAACGCCCGGTTCTCCTATTAAGCAAGGATTGTTTTTAGTGCGTCTTGAAAGAATTTGAATAGTTCTGTAAAGCTCTTTATCTCTGCCTATGATCCTATCAAGCTCACCGCTTTTAGCACGCGCTGTAAGGTTGGTACAATATTGGTTAAGGAATCTGCCCTTTTTCCCCTCCTTACCTTTTTTACCGCTTTTTTTGCCTTCTGACGACGCAGTGCCTTCAGAGGAAGCTTCAGACTGTGCAGGACCTTCGACGCCAAAAAGGTTATTAAGGAACGGAAATGGCTGAGTTCCACCCATTTCAAAGTTATCACCGTCCATCATATCCATAAGTTGCTCGTTCATACCGTCGATATCCTCATCGGTAAGATTCATATTTTTAATCATATCGTTAATAGGTTGTATTCCTAACTCCTTTGCACACTTAAGGCAAAGACCGCGTGGCTCTGAGCTTTGTGTGCCGTTTGCTTCCGAAACAAACACAATTGCAGGACGTTTGCCGCACTTTGAACACATTTTCAACATATTGCTTTTCCCTTCTTTATCGCGTAATGGTGCGGCAGTGGCTTAGATTTGCAGCACCGTGATTTAATGTATTTTTACACTTGACACAAAAACGCAAGCCTGCCGAAAAGCAAGGAATCGTTTATTGCGCTGCTTGTAAATACAATGTAGTTGGCGTCTGCACGCATTGAAACGATATATGTTATAACCGAGCAGACGATAACGGAAATCGCCAGCCCTTTTATAATACCCAATATTACGCCCAAAAACTTATTAACCTGGTTCAAAACAGGAGCTTTAAACAGAGTGCAGACAAATTTATTAAAGAACCTAAGTAATATCATAAGCGCAGTAAACATAACTGCGTCAACAATTATAAGCAGCAGCGAAGCAGCAACAGGCTTTATAACGTCGTTTGATATACTTTCGGCGGTTTTTCTGTTGTCATCTGAGGTTGAAACAATACCCTTAAGCTTATTAAAATCAACTCCCGAGCTTTCAACAGTGCTTCTGACAGGCTTAGGCAAAGCTGAAAGAACAACATCAATCTTATTAACTTCAGATGTATGTTCATCGAGCTTTTCGGTAATTGAGTTTTCAACGCTTTTTTTAAACAAAAGATCATATGTTGCGTCCGACACGGTTTTACCATATGTTGAAACAACAGCGATACAAATAACTAAACTTAAAAGCCCCAATATTGACCTTACAAAGCCGCGCTTTGCCAAAATTATTGCAAAAACCACAACAATTGCCACGACAAGACCATCAAGAACCCAACTCATTTTTCACTCTCCTCAATCTCATATTCTGTTACAGTGGAGTTTGCCGTAACAAAAAGCTTGCTGTTAATAAGCACAAACTTTTCCGCAGACAATCCGCAATTAACAGTTTTTATACATTTTTTAGTTTCAATATCATAAACGTATATTCTGTAATCCTTTGCAAGTGCAACGTATTTCTTATTCCAATCAGCCTTTACGGGACTAGCACAAACATTGCTGTCGAAAAGAACTTTTTCTTTGTTATCGGTTATTATTAAACGGTTTTCGTCACCCGTGCCGCTTATTCCCTGCACTATTCCAAAGCCATATTCCGGATTACTCTGTTTATACTGCACTGCGGTATCACTAAGCGACGCAGTACTTTTATCTTCGGTTTTGTAAATAAACGCCTTTTCCGAGGACGATACCGCAAAATCGTTGTTTCCTAACGGGTCGACGCTCAATGCCAAAGCGTCTATGCTAAGCGAATTTATATCTTTAAATTCTTTCCCGCCGAAGGTGTTGAGTTTGCAGGTGTATTCACCCTTTTGTGCATTAAGCGAAAGTGCCGCAACTGTATTGCCGTTGTTTGAAACAGCAACTGAATTTATAAGGTCGGAATCGGAGCTGTACGAAAACAGCTTTTTGTTGTCTTTACTGTAAAGGGTTATATCGGCGACAGTCTTTTCGGGATCGGTTACAACGGCGAATCTGCCGCATCGACTGACAGCTGCGGTTAAGATTGCGTTTTTAGCATTTCTCGAATAACGCTTTCCTGAAGCGTCATAAACTATTATTCCCGTTGAGCCTTGGTCATAGACAATGATTCTCGATTCGCTCACAGCCATTTTAGGCGCCGCAAAACCGTGTTGCTCGGAAACAAGCTCTTTTGATTTTTGGTTATATAGCTCAAAATATGTATCCGAAAGAACGGCTATGCAGTTACCCATACGCTGCATATCGTAAACTGTGCTGCCGTTTACTGTGAGCGGGAAACCGCTTCCGCTGCCTGACCTTGCAATAGAAGTTCTTACAGCGTCTGCAATACCTGTCGGAGAAGTTACTTGAACCACGGCAACAGATGCAATTATGACAGCGCCTAAAAGTGCGGCAATAATCCTTTTCGCACGTTTTATTCCCTTAGTTCCGTTCAACATTCTTAATGCACCTGAGTCGCTGTTAAGCTCCGCTGCGGTTTTTCCGGAATAAACCACTCTTTTTTCGGGCTGTCGTTTGCTTAAAAATTTTTCTTTTTTCTTTTCGGTTTTGCGTTCCTCACGCGCTTGCTTTGCGGACTTAACTGCTATTTCCTCGGTAAAATCCTGCTCGCTATCAGAGAAAGACGATATCTTATAATTATCCGCAACAGCGCTTTTTTTCGGCTTGACAGCCTTAAGCTTTTTAACATTTTTGCGTTTGTATTCAGCCATTTTCTTCCCCTTCAAAACTGTAATATACGTTGTTTAAATAAAGTCCGTGCGGCGGTGCCGTTATGCCGGCATCTTCCCTTTTACCGCTCTCAAGCGCTATTAAAATATCTTGCGGTTTTCTTTTGCCGTTACCGATTTCTATCAGCGTGCCTGCAATTATGCGGACCATATTGTATAAAAATCCGTCGGCACTTACAGATATTTCAAAATTATCGCCGCATTTTGAAACCGAACACTCCGTAACGCATCTCACCTTATCTTTGACAGAGCTGCCTGCCGAGCAAAACGCCGAAAAATCGTGTTTGTCCAAAAGCCGTGCTGCGCCGTCGTTCATTCTTTCAATATCAAGCGGATATCTAAACCACATTGCTCTGCCGCGCTCAAACGGATCTTCATACGGTGTATTTGAAATGCAGTATATATAGTTTTTACCAAGGCAGCTGTACCTTGCGTGAAAATTGCCGGGCACTCTTTTGCAAGAGAGCACACAAATATCCGGCGACGTATTATACTGCACTGCATCGGCAAGCTTTTTTTCACTAAGCTCGGTATCAGCATCAAAGTGACAGCAAAACTTTTTTGCGTGCACGCCTGAGTCCGTTCTGCTGCAGCCGGTTACATCGGTTTTATTGCCGAGAACCAGCTCCAATGCGGCACAAATCTCTGCTTGCACACTCTTGCCGTTCGGCTGAACCTGCCAGCCGCAAAATGAAGTGCCTAAATATGAAATTGTGAGAAGATATCTCATTTATGACACCTCACAAGCGTTTTAAATGAATAAACCGACAATCGGTACTTTATTGAGCAGAATTACTGCCGAAAGCGAAATCGCGGTTATAGCAAGTGCCGCAACATCGCGTGAAGAAAACTTAAGCTGTTTCAGCCTTGTTCGATTAGCACTCGGCGCATAGCAACGGCTTTCCATTGCTTCGGAAAGCTCAAGCGCGCGCCGCACAGACGAAACAAGCAACGGTATAAGAATAGGAATAAGCGCCTTTACCCGTTTAAAAATTCCACCTGATTCAAAATCAGCTCCGCGTGCGCGTTGTGCATTCATCAGTCTGTCGGTTTCATCAACAAGAGTCGGTATAAAACGTAACGCAATCGTCATCATCATAGCAACAGTGTGCACAGCCGTACCAAGTCCGATAAATTTAAGCGGTGACATAAGACTTTCTATCCCGTCTGTAAGACTGTTAGGCGTTGTGGTGTATGTTAAAACAGCACTCGCAATGATAAGCAGCATAATTCTCAGCGCCATAAAAACAGCTTTTCTTACTCCGAGGTAAGTTATTTGCAATACACCCCATTTTAACAACAGCTTGCCGTCATTAATATAAAAAACATTCAGAGCTGCCGTTAATAAAATTATAGGCCAAATAGACTTAAGGTTTTTTAGATATGATACAATTGGGACACCTGTGACAAACAACACTGCTGTGGTTACGGCAACTAAAAAAATCATCGATGCCACGGAATTGCAAAGGAAAACAAAAACAATGTAAGCAATAAGCGCAAGCATTTTAAAGCGCGGATCAAGCCTGTGAACGGGTGAGCCTGTCGGATAATATTGACCGATGGTAATATCCTTTATCATAAGTCACTCCCCCCAACATATTCCAAAATGCTTTTAACAGCTGCATCAACAGTAAAGCAGTTTGTATTAACCTCTAATCCTTTCTCTTTAAGAATCAGCATAATTTTGGTTATCTGCGGTACCTTAAGACCGGCTTTCAGCAGTTCTTTCTCGTTTCCGAAAACATCCCGTACCGTGCCGAAAAGAGCAAGATTTCCGTCTTTCATAACCAAGACCTTATCAGCAACGGCTGCAATGTCCTCCATATTGTGAGAAACCAAGAAAACAGTTGCGTTGCTGCGGCGACGGTACTCAAGTATTCTTGAAACAATAAGCTTTCTGCCGGCAGGGTCAAGTCCTGCGGTTGGCTCGTCAAGCACGAGCACCTTCGGTTTCATCGCAAGCACCCCTGCAATTGCAACGCGACGCATCTGACCGCCCGAAAGCTCAAACGGAGAACGGGAAAGAAGGCAGTCGTCAATTCCCACAAGCTTTGCGGCTTCAAGGACCGTGTTATTAAGCTCATCGCCCTCAAGACCTTTATTTTGCGGACCGTATGCAATATCGTTGTAAACAGTTTCGGCAAAAAGCTGATGTTCCGGATACTGAAAAACCATTCCTACTTTAAATCGAATTTTTCTTATATCCTTGGGGTTTGTCCAAATGTCCTCACCATCGAGCACTACTGTGCCGCTGTGCGGTCGCAACAATCCGTTTAAGTGCTGCATCAAGGTTGATTTTCCACTGCCTGTGTGACCGATAACACCGATAATTTCTCCTCTTTCTGCCGAAAAAGAAACATTTTTAATTGCATCGGTTTGAAACGGGGTACCTTGCCCATACAAATAGGTCAGATCTCTAACTTCTAAAAATGCCAATGCTTTAATCCTCCGAAACGGGCGCCGGCGCCCTACCTTTAAAATAATGCTTTGCTGATATTAACAGCAAAATATCAATTATGACGTTTCAACGCCCCGGTCAATGCCTCGGCACAAGCTTCTTCACTAAGTATTTCATCACCGAGGTCAATGCCGTGTTTTTTTAGTTTATAGGCAAGCTCTGCCGTCTGCGGAACACTGAGACCCGCGCTTTGCAAAAGTTCAACTTTACCGAAAAGCTTTTTCGGCTCGGTATCGGCAACAATAACGCCGTCGTTCATAACAAGCGTTCTGTCTGAAAGTGCCGCCTCATCCATATAATGAGTTATAAGAATTACTGTTATACCTTGCTCACGGTTAAGCTTTAAGAGTGTTGACATAACCTCTTGCCTGCCCATAGGGTCAAGCATAGCGGTTGGCTCGTCAAGCACAATACATTGCGGCTGCATTGCAAGAATACCCGCAATTGCAACACGCTGCTTCTGTCCGCCCGAAAGCATATGCGGCGCCTTCCTGCGGCAGTTATACATATCAACAGTTTTAAGCGCATTATCAACCCTTGTACGGATTTCCTTTGTGGGTATGCCGAGGTTTTCAGGACCGAAGGCAACGTCATCTTCAACAATAGAAGCCACCATTTGATTATCGGGATTTTGGAAAACCAGACCGACACGCTTTTTTGTTTCAAGCTCGTTTTCTTCGTCGGCAGTGTTAAGACCGTCGACCGTAACAGTGCCTTCGCTCGGCAAAAGTAACCCGTTCAAAAGCCTTGCAACTGTGGATTTACCTGAGCCGTTGTGCCCAAGCACTGCATTAAAACTGCCGCGCTTAAAACCGACAGAAAGGTTTTTTACAACATATGGCTCGTCGCTTTGGTAGCGATAGCTAACGTTATCAAGTTTAATAATATCGTCCATAAATCTATTTTGCCTTCCATATAGTTGTGCTGCCGCACGGAAGCACAATGTCCTTTTCGGTTATTTTAAGACCGATTTCATCGGTCGAAACATCGCCGTTTCTGCCTACTCCGAAAATACTCTTTGTCATATAATTCATAATTGTCGGCGACATTCCCGTTGTATAGGAGTTTATAAGCAGAAGTTTAGCGTCTCTGGAAAACACCTGTGAAGTCAGCTCCAAAAGCTCTGCCAATTGATTTTCAAACTTCCAAACTTCGCCGTCGGGTCCTCTGCCGTATGACGGTGGGTCCATAATGATTATATCGTATTTATTACCGCGGCGGATTTCTCGCCGCACAAATTTAAGGCAATCATCAACAAGCCACCGCACCGGATGCTTTTCAACGTGTGAGGCAGCCGCATTTTCCTTTGCCCACTGCACCATACCTTTAGATGCGTCTACGTGTGTTACCGAAGCGCCTGCGGCAAGTGCCGCAATGGTTGCACCGCCGGTATAAGCAAAAAGGTTAAGCACTTTAAGCGGTCTGTCGGCAGATTTCACAGTATCGATGAGCAGCTGCCAATTAACCGCCTGCTCCGGAAAAAGTCCTGTGTGTTTAAAGCCCATCGGTTTTAATCTGAAAGTAAGCTCTTTAAACTTAATACTCCAAACATCCGGTACTTTTTTAAGCATTTCCCAACTTCCGCCGCCCGAGCGTGAACGATGATAAACGGCGTCTGCCTTTTCCCAAAGCATTGAAGAACGCTTGTCTTTCCAAATTACCTGTGGGTCGGGACGAATTAGGATTATGTCCCCCCACCGCTCCAGCCTCTCACCGTTTGTGGCGTCTATAAGTTCGTAATCTTTAAAATCTTCGGTAAATCGCATTTTTGTATCCTTTTATGTTCATCAAAATAGTGGCGCCTGGCTGCCAAACGGCATTCCTAAGTGGTCGTATGCCGCCTTGGTAACACATCTGCCGCGGCTTGTTCTTGTTAAAAAGCCGATCTGCATAAGATACGGTTCATAAACGTCCTCAATAGTGACGGATTCTTCGCCGATAGCCGCAGCAAGAGTATCAAGACCGACAGGCCCGCCGGAATACTTTTCAATTATCGTTCTTAAAAGTCTGCGGTCAAAATCATCTAAACCGAGTTCGTCGATTTCGAACCGCTCAAGTGCAAGTGCGGCAATCTCGGTGTCGATTTTTTCTTTCCCCAAGACCTGTGCAACATCTCGCACACGTTTAAGCAATCTGTTGGCAATTCTCGGTGTCCCGCGTGATCGTGATGCAATTTCAAGTGCGCCGTCACTATCTATTTCTATCCCTAAAATTCCTGCCGAACGGGTTACGATTTCCGCCAACTCCTCGGGTGAATAAAGCTCAAGACGCTGCAAAACGCCGAAACGATCACGCAAAGGTGCGGATAGCTGACCGGAACGTGTGGTGGCGCCCACAAGCGTAAAGCGGTTAAGATCGAGCCTTATTGAACGTGCGGACGGACCTTGTCCGAAAATTATATCCAATACAAAATCTTCCATCGCAGGATACAGTACCTCTTCAACACTGCGGGAAAGTCGATGAATCTCATCAATAAAAAGCACATCGCCGTCGTTAAGATTTGTAAGCAGTGCCGCAAGATCCTTAGGCTTTTCTATGGCAGGACCGCTTGTAACACGGAAATTAACGCCCATTTCATTTGCGATAATTCCCGCAAGCGTGGTTTTACCGAGTCCGGGAGGACCGTAAAGCAAAACATGGTCAAGAGGTTCTTTTCTTTGTACTGCCGCCTTAATGTAAATTTCCAAATTGTCCTTTGCCTTTTCCTGCCCTATATATTCCTGCAGGGTGCGTGGGCGCAAGCTGAACTCAACTTCCGAATCGTTGCTGCCGACATACTCGGGCGTGACAATTCGGTTTTCAAAATCCATATCTTCCATTTATTTTTCTCCTAAGAATAATAAACTATATCAGTTATAACTAAAACCAAGCAAATAACGTCGTCAGAGCTTGCTTGCCGCTTTAAGAGCCTCTTTAATCATTTCTTCAACCGATAGGCTCTGGTCAAGCGAAGAAACAGCACGCACTGCCTCAGGCTGAGTAAAGCCGATTGAAATAAGCGCTTCTATTGCCTCGCCGGCAACACCTGCCGAAGCCGCGGCTGTAACAATGCCGCTTGGCGCGTCATTCGATGCAACTGTTATGCCTTTAAATTTATCTTTTAGCTCAAGCACAAGTCTTTGCGCGGTTTTTACGCCGAGACCGTTTGCTTTTGAAAGCGTTTTTGTATCGCCCGAAATAATGCACGCTGCAAGCTGTTCAGGAGTGAAATCCGACAAAACGCTTATGCCTATCTTCGGTCCGATGCCGTTAACCGAAATAATCTTCCGGAAAAACTCAAGCTCTTCAATATCGATAAAACCATAGAGATCTATCGAATCCTCACGCACCGCCATATAGGTGTAAAGCGCAGCCTCTTCACCGAGCTGTGGCAGCATTGCAGCGGTTTTTGCGGTTACAGTGCATCGATAACCCACGCCGCCACATTCAACAACCGCCGAGGACATATCGCTGTATATAAGTGTTCCTCTTAAAGAATAAATCATTTTTGTTTCACCTCATAAATTTAAGCTTTGTCATAAGAGAGCTTGACGTGTGTGCGTGACAAATCGCCATTGCAAGCGCGTCCGCCGTGTCGTCCGGTTTGGGTGCTTTTTCAAGCTTCAGCATTATGCGAGTCATTTCAATTACCTGGTGCTTTTCCGCCCTTCCGTAACCTGTTACTGCCTGCTTTACCTGTAACGGAGTGTATTCAAAAACCGGAAGTTTGCACTGCTCGGCTGCAAGCAAAATAACACCGCGTGCTTGTGCCACATCGATAGCCGTGGTTGTGTTAGTGTTAAAGAAAAGCTTTTCAATCGACATAGCCTCGGGTTTTGTTCGTTT
>USAR01000016.1 GCA_900552605.1 uncultured Oscillospiraceae bacterium
TAGCAAAAGCTGATAACTCCGGGAATGACGCTTACCTTCTCGTTGCCCGTAACAAAATATTCCGTAACAGCGATTTTAGAAAAGCGGTCTGCAATAATCGCAATAACGGAGACTATGATCGCCGCAATTAAGGAACCGGTATATTTTTTATTATTGGTTTTGCTCATTGTTCCTCGTTGCCGCCTGCAAGGTCAAGTGTAATTTCTGAAGGCGCTGCTTCCTCACTCTTTTCAGCAGACTTATCATCAGCGTCCTTTTGACTGTTTTCCTGAGCCTTGCTTTGCGACTGAGCGTCTTTGTTTGCAGTCTTTTCAGTTTCATTTTCCGACTTCGGCTCGTTGTTTGCCGCCGCCATTGCGTCTTCGCTTGTGCTTTCCTTCGCTTTTTTCGACATCTCGCTGTCTAACGACAGAGAGCGCAGCTCACCGAGCTGTTCCTCATAGAAATTAACAATAACATTTTTAACCTCTGAAAACTCGGTGCGCAGCTTGTTGCAAAGCTCCTGCTCGTTTTTAAGCTTTTCACGCGTTGCCGTAAGCATACGTCCTGAGCGTGCAACCGCCTCGTTTATGATATTTTCAGCCTCTGCCCTTGCGGCGGCGTTGATGGATTTTTCCTTGCGCTCAGCCTCTGCCAGAACCGCATTTGCTTTTTCAAGCGTTTCGGCAGCCTGACTGTCGGCACGGGCAATTATAACCTTTGCGTCCTCGGCTGTTTTTTCAAGCAGCTGCTGTGAAGAGACCCTTGCCTCCTCCTCAATCTGCTGAGCAAGCTTTTGAGTGCGCACAAGCAGAGATTCAATGCCGTAGTTTGTAGGTGCGGCACTCTCGGCTTTCTGCGGCGCGGGCTCTGCTTTTTCCACCGGCTTTTGGGGCATGGCAACCGATTGCTCTTTAACCGTCGGCTTTGCCGTAAATGCTGCTGCATCGTTTTGAATTTCGCTCTTGCCTGCTTCAAATTTTGCCTTTTCCAAAGCGCGGATTTTTGCCGTCATACTCTCAATGCAAACCGCAACCTCGTCCAAGAACAAATCAACATCGGACTGTTTATAGCCGCCGATTGCTACCTTTTGAAAAACAACTCCGCGAACCTCATCTGCTGTCATAATGCTGTTCCCCCTAATTTAAACATATTTTTTATAGTTTAGTATGATCCTGCCTTTTTTTGATCTTCCGCTCATATCACCGACAATGTACCTGCCAAATCCGCGCACGCTTATTCTGTCATCTGCCTTTACACCGTGCGTGATTCTTTGCTCGCAAAGCGAATTAACGGAAACGTTTCCCTTTTCAATCATTTCGGCAGCCATACTTCTGCTGACTCCGCAAATTGCCGAAATTATACAATCGAGCCTGTCGGAAGAAACCGTGCGGCTGCAACCCTCTGTCCTGCCGTTTTCGGGCAGCTCGTCCGGCAAGCCTTCGGTTAAGATAACACCCTCCCCGCCGACCTTTCCAAGCTGTGTTTTAACAAAATCCGCAACATCGTTAAGCAGGAATAAAACCGCCTTGCCTTGTCCTACAAGTATATCTCCCACAGAGCGCCTGGTTATACCGAGCGACATCAGCGAGCCCAAAAAATCACGGTGCGAAAGCTTTGCCGACTCCCTGAAAGAAAGCGTAAACGCGGTTATCGGAAACGGGACGTTTTCTTCATCGCACCAATCAGGCAAGATACCAAGCACCGTTCGCAGTGCGCCGTCGTATCCGCCGAAAAAGCAGTGCTTTGAACCTTTTACCGCGGCTTTTGCCTCGGCTGCCTCGCTTTCTGAAAGAAAACCCACAAACCGCGGCGTGCTGCGCGCTTGTGTAAGTCGCACAGCGTCGTTAACGCGTGTGGGTATTCCTATATCAGACATTGTTAAAATACATTCCGCTGTTTTCCAGCTCGTCCAAAATCATATCTCCCATAACGTCAACGGAACGGGGAGTAATTATGTATGTGCTGTTCGCAACACGTTTAAGCTGACCGTCGTTTGCATATGCAACGCCGCTTAAAAAGTCGATAAGACGGCGGCATATCTCCTTGTTCGTTCCCTCAAGCACTACGGTGCGCTTAGCATTGAGATGATCCGCAACAGAGCGACCGTCTTCAAATGTTTCGGGCTTTGCCAAAACCACCTTTATATTCTGCACAGGACGCGGTGCCGATTGCACGTTACTCTCCTTTGCAAAAACGCTGCGGGATCGGGCAACGGGTTGCTCGGGTGCTGCGGCTTCCCTTGCCGGTGTGCTTTCAGCTGCTGCTGTTGCTTCTGTTTCCTCTTCACCCTCAACCGGAACACTTATGATATCCTTTATCCATTCCCCAAATTTCATAAACCATACTCCTTTCAGTGCTGTGCAAAAAAATCCGATTGCCGCACTGTTATTTATAGATTCTCTTTCCGAATAACGCTGAGCCTATGCGCACAAGATTTGCGCCCTCCTCAATTGCAATGTCGAAATCCTCCGACATACCCATTGAGAGATACTCCACACTACTATTATCTATGTTTTTGCTCTGTATGTCAATAAATAAGTTACGCATTTCTGCAAAATATTTTCTTAAAACGCTGTTTTGCTCGCAAATCGGCGGAATTGCCATAAGTCCTCTTATGTGAATATGGGAAAATTTTGCAATCTCTCGGAGTCCTTCCTCAAGCTCTTCCTTTTTAAAGCCCGATTTATTTTCCTCGTTTCCGATGTTAACCTCAAGCAAAACATCCATTTTAATATTTTTCTTTTGACACTGCTTTTCAATTTCCTTTGCAAGATGCACCGAGTCTACCGATTCTATCATCTCGACCTTATCGATTATATCCTTAACCTTGTTGGTTTGCAAGTGGCCTATCAAATGACGGCGCACCGGCAGCAAGTCTTGGTGCTTCGAAAGCAGCTCCTGCACCCGATTTTCGCCTATTACCTCAACTCCGCTTTCGATTGCGTGGTTAATAATTTCCGTAGGCACTGTTTTGGTTGCCGCAAGCAGTGTTATATCACCCGCGCTTTTGCCGGCATTTGCAGCCGCTGTTGCTATGCGTTCCTTAATCTCGGCATAAGCCTCATCAAACGCTTTAATGCGCTCACTTTCTGCGGTTGATAACTTTTCCGTCATAAAGATTCTTCCCCTTTATCACAATTTCGTCGTATAGCTTAAGCCTTACTCCCGTTGTCTGAGCCTCGCAAATGCAGTAGCTGTCGGTTGAATAAAGCACGTTTACCGGCACAAAGCTTAAAACCGAGCCGGAAAGTACATACACACCTTTTTTATTATCTACAAATCGTATTGCCTTTGAGTTAACCTGCAAGCCTGTGTAGTTTTCAAGCACCGCTGTCATATCGTGAGTGCGCATGGAAGCAAGCTCTGCATTCATATATGTGCATGAGAACACTATAACCGCTGTGTTGTTGCCCGTTTTACGGTTTATTTTTTTAACCTTCACCGGCAGCTCGGGCGTGGATTCAAAATTGGTTTTAAGCGTTATATCGCTGTCCTCTGTAAACTTAAGGCTGTCGTCAAGTGAAAGCGTTGCCGCAAGATACCATTCGTAATCGGAAACGATCTTTCCCACAAGTCTGCCGCTTACATCTTCGTTCTTCGGTTTCAAATTTGCAAGTGTCTCAGGTGTAAGCTTATCTATCTTTTTGCTTGAAAGCACCTTTTCATAACCGTCAACGCCTGAAACGAAATATCCCGATTTTTTTGATTTAACCGTACCTAGAGTTCCGCTTTTTTGCTTTTTCAGCGCCGACAGTCTTTCTTTGTAGCCTGCAAGCAGCTGCGAAAATCCCTCGCTTTGTCCCGTTACCACCTGACGGCGGTTCATAAGCTTTAAAAGCAGTGCAGCAGATTCCGAACTGCTGCTTTGCTTTCCCGTTGCAGCCTCATTTATAAGGCTTAAAAGAGCCGAATCAATGCGGCTGTCAAGATAATCGATATCAACCGCTTCCGAGGTGTTATAACCATCAACCTCTTCAAGGTCGGCTATCGCTTTTTCAAGATTTTCAATTTCGGTTTCAATGCCGGCGTCCGATTCGCTTTTGTAGATCTCGGCAACAACACCGCCTTTCTCAATCTTTCCGCCGTCATCAACATTATAGCTTAAAACGCCGCTGCTGTCGGTTGTTAAAAGACTTTCATCGCGAATGGCAACCGTTTTAAGCTCGATGCCGTTGTAAGTGCTGTAATGTATAACCGTTCCTGTCGTAACGGGATTATAAAACGACTGATAAAGCTGAAAAAGCACAACAAAAATCAAAAGGCAAACCGAAACGACCTTAATAACCTTTGTGCCCGACTTCTCACTCATAATGTCTTCATCCAATCTTTAATATAATTTTCGGCAGCCGCAATCGCATCGCCGCCGTCCACGAAAATCGGCAGTGCGTTCTGCCTTTTTGAAAACCAGGTCTGCTGCCTTTTTGCATACCTTCTTGTTGCTGTTTTAAGGTTTTCCACCGCTTGTTCTTTGGTTATCTCACCATCTAAATACGGATAAACTTCCTTGTGACCTATTGCCTGTCCCGCTCCGTTTTCCAAAACAAACGGGCGTGCGGCTGCCGCTTCTTCCAACAGTCCTTGCTCCATCATAATATCGACTCGGCGGTTAATTCTTTCGTAAAGGTTCTCGCGATTAAAAAAATCAAGTCTTAAGTAACACACATTGTACCGAGAGCCGTCTTTTTTTGAAAGCTCGTTGTGCTTAGTAATTGTAACGCCGGTTGAAAGAAAAACCTCAAGTGCGCGTATCACACGACGGGTGTTGTTAACATCGATTTTTCTTGCCGAGTCCTCATCTACGGCACACAGCATATCGTGCATATACTGCGCTCCGTTTGCTTTTAGCTTTTCTTCAAGCTCTTTACGAATTTCAGTGCTGCCGCAGTCATTAAGCTTAACATCATCTGCCAAAGAATCAATATAAAGCCCCGTGCCGCCGACAACGATCGGCAGCTTCTTGCGCTTCGATATTTCCTCTGCTTTTTCGTGCGCAAGCGGCAGGTAATCGGCAACGGAAAACTTTGTGCCGAGCTCTAAAAACCCGATAAGGTGGTGCGGCACAGCGTGCAACTCTTCTTCGCTCGGCTGAGCTGTGGCAATGGGGATCCCGCGGTAAATCTGCATTGAATCCGCCGAGATTATCTCACCGCCGAATTTTTGCGCCAGCTTTATGCCGAGCGCCGTTTTGCCCGAGGCAGTAGGCCCTGCCACAACAAGCAGCGGAATTTTTCCCATTTTCACACCTCTTATCTGTCGGTTGGTTTTATTCATCAGTAAATTCGTTTCGTCTTTGCAAGGCTTTAGGCACGGAGGCTTTAACTTTCATCTAACCGACACCGCCTTCAGCACAGCTTTAGCTTTGCGCCGCGGCGCAAGGCTAAAGCTGCGCTGTCAGCGGTGATTTTACAAAAAAATGCCAAAGCCGCCCTTTAAAAGGAAAAATCAACTTTATAAAAAACTGAAAACCAAATGTTGTACTTAACGGAAAAAAGCCGATTTCTGAGCAACGTTAAAACCAAGCTATGCCCTGCCGAACATTCTTTCAAGCTGTGCTCTTGTGATTTCAACCGTTATAGGTCTGCCGTGGGGACAATAGCGAATTTTAGGATCCAGAAGCGCACGATTCATAAGCTCTTTCAGTTGCGGTTCGCTTGAGACCCAGCCTGCTTTTACCGCAGCTTTGCAAGCAACCGTGTGGTAAATTCTGTCGAGCTTTTCAACAGAAACATCGCCGGTTTTTAAAAGGCTGTCGGCAATCTCACTCAAAAGTGATTCCAAATCGTCGTTTTCAAGCATAGAGGGTACAGCACGCACCATAACCGTGCCGTCGCCGAAGTCCTCAATCTCAAACCCCGCTTTTTTAAGCAGCTCAGTGTTTTCGGTAATTGCGGCATACTCGCGCTTTTCAAGCGTTATTGTGGCGGCAGAAAGCAGATATTGACTCTCGGCGCTTGCTTTCGACTTTTGCTGTTCAAACAAAATTCTTTCGTGAGCCGCGTGCTTGTCGATAAGCAAAAGCTTGCCGTCCTGCTCCGCCAATATGTATGTTTTAAAAAGCTCGCCGATAAACCTTGCCGTCGGCTCATCGTCCGGCGTTTCCTCTGCCGCTTTTTGAAAGCCTGCTTGCTCTTTACGAAAAGCTATGTCGCCGTCATTTTCGGTGTATTGAGCCTTGTTGTATTTATCGCTATCCGCTTTTTCCGTTTCAAAGCTCGGTGATTTCGGCGTTGTTTCGGTAACATTTGTCTGTGCAGTGTCATCGCTGCGGGGCAGTTCGACCTCAACATCGATATTAACCGATTTCAGCGGGCCGCGCTCAACACTCTCGCGAACGCCGCTTCCTGTGAACGCATTAAACGATTCAAACACACCGTCCTGCCGTTTTGCCGCAGCGATATCGTAATTGCTCGGATTCGCAACCGTGACCTTAAATTCCCCGCTGTCAAAAGCTTCGCTGCCTTCGGTGCTTTTATCTGCCGTGCTCTGCTGTATATCGTTCGCTCTGCCGCCGACAACCGCATCTTCAACGGTCTTATAAGCCGCAGTATCGTTTAATTTAGCTCCGTCGGCTCTGACAGGCAGCTTAACCGTCTCGCCGAGCGATTCTCCGCCGTCTTTAAAAACAGCGTTTAAAAACTCTTGGCTCTTTGCTTTTATGTGTGCGCCCTTTTGCTCGAACTGCGGACGCGACGTATCTGCCGCAAGCGCATTTCTTACGCCGTATCTGACTGCGTCAAAAACACGGCTTTCGTCGGCAAAGCGCACCTCGGTTTTTGCAGGGTGCACATTAACGTCAACCGTCTCAAACGGGACTTCAACGTTAAGCACACAGTAAGGAAACTTGCCAACCATTGCCGAGTTTTTATAGCCAACGTCAAGCGCCGCCATAACGGTTGCCGATTTCACAAACCTGCCGTTTAAATAAACAAGCTGTAAATTGCGGTTCGGACGGCATTTAAAGGGCTTGCAGATAAGACCCGACACCTTAACGCCGCCGCCCTCATAGCTTATGGGAATAGTCCCAAGTGCAATATCACGTCCGAGCACAGCATAAACCGCGTCGCGCAAATTGCCGTTTCCCTGAGTCGAAAGCGTTTGCTTGCCGTCTTTAATCATTTTAAAGGCGACCTCGGGGTGCGAAAGCGCTATTCTGTCCACCACAGCGGAAACATTTGCGCCCTCTTTAACATCTTTTTTAAGGAACTTCATTCTTGCCGGTGTGTTGTAAAAAAGGTCGCGTACCTCGATTGTTGTGCCGACCGCACAGCCGACGTCATCGCAAAGCTGCTCCTCGCCGCCCTCGATTGTGTAAATCGTGCCGATCTCATCTTCCGCGCGGCGCGTTATCATTGTCACCTTTGAAACAGCACATATCGCCGCAAGCGCCTCACCGCGAAAGCCGAGCGTTCCGATTCTTTCAAGATCGCTCTCGTTTGAAATTTTGCTGGTGGCATGGCGCAAAAACGCCGTGGGAACATCACTTCTTGCAATGCCGCAGCCGTTGTCGGTAACGCTTATAAGCGACACTCCGCCGCGCTCTAATTTAACCGTTATCTGCGTTGCGCCTGCGTCGATAGCGTTTTCAATAAGCTCTTTAACTGCCGAGGCAGGTCTTTCAACAACCTCTCCTGCGGCAATAAGCTCCGCTGTCTGCTTATCCAAAACGTGAATTTTCGGCATTTCGTGTTCCCCCAATCATTGTAAATTGCGCTGTATTTCAGCCTTGTTTAATTTTCAAAATCCTTTGCCGCCGTCACAAGGTCTGCAAGCTCCTGCATTGCTTCGATCGGCGTTAATGTGTTAACATCGATTCTCTGCATCTTTTCAATAAGCTGAGAGTATCCCTCGCTTTGCAGCGAGAGCTGCCCTAACTCCTGTGCTCCGGAGTCTGCCGACGCGGTTTTAACTATCTGTTTTCCGCCGTCTTCCTCAAGGCTTTTTAAAACCTCTTTAGCGCGCTTTATAACTCCCTGCGGTATTCCCGAAAGCTTTGCAACCTCAATTCCGTAGCTCTCGTCGGCACCGCCGCGCACAATGCGGCGCAGGAATATGATATCATCACCGCGTTTTTTTGCGGCAATGCTGTAATTTTTAACGCCTTCAAGCTCGTTTTCAAGCACAGTAAGTTCGTGATAATGTGTGGCAAAAAGCGTTTTTGCTCCCAGCTGTTTTTTGCTTGAGCAATGTTCGATAACCGCTCTTGCAATTGCCATTCCGTCGTAAGTTGAAGTACCCCTGCCGATCTCATCTAAAATAAGCAGACTCTTTTCCGTTGCATTTTTAAGAATGTAGGCAACTTCGCTCATCTCAACCATAAAAGTGGATTTCCCCGATGCCAGATCGTCCGAAGCGCCGACCCTTGTGTAAACTGCATCGCAAATGGAAATATCTGCGCTTTTAGCAGGCACAAACGAACCGATCTGCGCCATAATTGTTATAAGAGCAACCTGTCGCATATATGTTGATTTACCTGCCATATTGGGGCCTGTTATTATCATACATCGGTTTTCGTTAATATCAAGCGATGTGTCGTTGGGAACGAACTGCAGCCTGTTTATTCGCTCAATAACAGGATGTCTGCCGTCTGTAATTTTTATTCTGCCCTCTTCGTTGAGCTGCGGTCTCACATATCCGTTTGCGGCGGCAACCTCGGCAAGAGAAGCAAATGCGTCAAGCCTTGCAACGGCGTCAGCGGTTGAAAATATTCGTGCACGCTGCGATGAAACAAAGCTTCTAAGCTCCTCAAAGATATCATACTCCATTTTGTTGATTCGCTCTCTTGCGCCCAGAATTCTGCCCTCAAGCGTTTTAAGCTCATCGGTTATGTATCTTTCGCAATTTGTAAGCGTTTGCTTTCTTATATAATTTTCGGGAACCTGTCCTTTAAAGCTGTTCGGCACCTCAATGTAATATCCGAATACCTTGTTGTATCTTACCTTAATTGCCTTAATTCCGGTTTTCTCCCGCTCCTCGTTTTCGATTCTTGATAAAAACCCTTTGCCGCTTTTAAGATCTACACGAAGCTCGTCGAGCTCTTTTGAAAAACCGTCGCGTATAATGCCGCCCTCGCGCACAAGCGCCGCAGGATCGTCCGAAATAGTTTTTTTAATGCGTTCTTTAACGTCGGTCAGCTCGTCTATATCGCTGTAAATTTCCTTAATCAGTCGGCTTTGACTGTCGTCGAGAATTTTGTGAAGTCTCGGCAAAATCTCAAATGTTTCCGCAAGCAGATTAAGGTCTCTTGCACCCGCCGTGCCGTAATCAACACGAGACATTATGCGCTCGATATCCTTAATTCCCAAAAGCATCTCGCGAATTTCTCCGCGTTTTTCCACGGAAGAAATAAGCTCCTCCACAGCGTTTTGGCGGGATTCAATGCCTGCCCTTTTAACAAGCGGCTGCTCCACCATTCCGAAAAGCCTGCGTTTTCCGAGCACCGTCCGTGTTTTATCAAGCACCCACAAAAGCGAGTACTTCTTGCCGTTTCCTCCCATACTCTCGCAAAGCTCAAGGTTGCGCATTGCGCTGATATCAAGTCTCATATATTGCTCGTCGGTGTAAAAATTTATCGATGATATGGCTTCAAGTCCCGTCTTGCGCGTTTCGTAAAGGTAATCGAGAGCTGCTCCCAATGCGTTGACCGCGGGAGAATCGGTTTTAAGCTCCAGCTCTTCAAGACTGTTTACACCGAAATGCGATAAAATTATATCCTTTGCGACCGCGTCCGAAAAGCATCTTGATTCGCGGTTTGTAAACCGACAGTTAAGCTTAGACACCAGGAACACGGCAAGCTCTGTGTGGTTTTCCAATTCATTTGTTGCAATAAGCTCACGCGGAGAGAATCTTCCCATTTCTCCTATAACACGCTGGTCAACATCGTCGCCGCCGAGCTCCGTCAAATGCAACAGTCCCGTTGACGCGTCCACAAGGCATAAACCACAGCGTTTTTCTTTATAGTAAATCGAAGCCAAGTAGTTGTTTCTCGCTTCGTCAAGCATACTGTCATCGATAACCGTACCGGGAGTTATAACGCCCGTTATTTCCCTTTTAACAAGTCCCTTTGCTTTGGCAGGGTCCTCAACCTGCTCGCAAATAGCAACGCGATAACCCTTTGAAATAAGACGGGCAATATAGCTTTCACAGCTGTGATAAGGAACGCCGCACATCGGTGCGCGCTCCTCTTGTCCGCAGTCACGTCCCGTTAAAACAAGGTCAAGCTCTTCCGACGCTATTTTTGCGTCTTCAAAAAACATCTCGTAAAAATCGCCCAATCTAAAAAACAGTATGCAATCCGGATTTTCTTCTTTAATTTTAAAATACTGCTTCATCATCGGAGAATAGTCCGCCATTTTTTGCATCCGTTTCGGCAGTTTTTTACTGCCGCGCCGTTAAAATTGATTTAAAAATGTTTTATTAAAAGCCGTTTGCTCAGTGGCAGCCGCCGCAGCTTGAGCAATCGCCGCCGCAAGCGGTTTCAAATTCCGCGGTTTCGGGATCTTCGCCGCCGGCGCATTTAACAAGCACCGAGTAAATTGCCGAAATAAGCGTATCAAGCTCTTTTTTTGCGGTGCCGAAAGCCTGCATACTCTCGTTTGCCATAATGTCGGCATAAACTCTGCGTAAATCGGAGTTTATGGCCTTAAGCTTTTCCTCGTCCTTATCCTCTTTGGAAAGCTCGTTATCAAGATTCATCTTAATAAGATTAAAGTCGCCGATGTGCTTTTGCAGCTGTTCGTCGGCATCGTTTTTCTCTTTCGCCGCGATGTAGCTTTTAAAACATTCCTCGTTTTGAATAAGCTTTCCTAAAATTCTTGTTTGCTTTAATATCTCGTCCATTTTTTACTCCTTAATCTTTATTGATTCAAAAGCTCGCCCTCTAAAACCGAGGTGAGAGCGGTAATTTTAACATTTGCAAATTTTCCTATAATATCACGCGGTGCCTTAAATTCAACGACCGTATTTTTAAAATCCCTGCCGGCAATAAATCCCTCTCGTCTGCCCTCGTCCTCGCAAAGCACTCGCACGGTTTTGCCCACACATTCCGCCGCAAGCTGCTTTGAAATGCCGTCTTGCAATTTAAGCAGTTCATCAAGCCACTGTCCTTTTTCCTTTCGGCTTACGGGGTCAGGCATTTCCGCTGCAGGTGTGCCTGAACGAGGCGAGTAAATAAAGGTAAAAAGATTTGAAAACCGAACGGCGGAAACGAGACTCAGCGTTTCGCAAAAATCCTCGTATGTTTCGCCGGGAAATCCAACGATAACATCACTTGAAAGCGAGATATCCGGCATAAGCGATTTTGCGGTTTCCACCAGCTTTAAGTAATCCTTTCTGCCGTAATGCCGATTCATTTTTTTAAGCACTTTGCTTGAGCCGCTTTGAAACGGCAGATGCAAATGACGGCAGACCTTTTCACTTTCCGCCATAGCCTCAAGCAGTTCCCTTGTGCAATCCCTCGGGTGCGAGGTCATAAACCGTATTCTGAAATCGCCCTCAATTTCGTTTATCATTCTTATAAGCTTTGCAAAATTAACATTGCAGTCAAGGTCTTTGCCGTATGAATTAACATTTTGACCGAGCAGCGTTATTTCACGGTATCCTTCTTTTACAAGCTGCATTGCGTCGTTAAGCACAGCCTCGGGTCTTCTGGAGCGTTCTCTGCCGCGCACATACGGCACAATGCAGTAAGTACAAAAATTGTTGCAGCCGTACATTATGGGAATCCAAGCTTTAAAGCTGCCGTCGCGCCTTATCGGCACTCCCTCAACAATATCGTCCGAGCGCTCGGTAAGCTCAAATATCCTGCCGCTGCCGGAAAGTCTTCGATAGATAAACTCCGCAAGCCTCCAGCGACAAAACGTGCCGAAAACCATATCTACATAAGGAAAGCTTTTTTTAATGCGATCGGCGTTTGCCTGTTGCTGCACCATACAGCCGCAAACCGCAATGATCATATCCGGCTTTGCCTTTTTAAGCTTTTTAAGCTGACCTATGTTGCCCCAGACCCTGTCTTCTGCGTGCTCACGCACGGCGCAGGTGTTAAAAAGAATAAAGTCGGCGTCATCCGGTGAATCACAAAAGGTATATCCGATTTTTGCAAGCTGCCCTTTTATCTGCTCGCTGTCGCTTACGTTTTGCTGACAGCCGTAGGTGTGAATAAAAGCCTTAGGCGAAAGCTTGCCGGCGGCGGTCAGCCGCTCTGACGCACGGTTTATGTAAGCACTCTGCTCAGCAAGATTTTCCTTTGAGCAGGTATTAGTAATAGGTTTTTCCAAAAAACATTCTCCCAGCTTAAGAAGTATATCTGCGCGGCACAGTGCAGAACACTTTACCGCAGCATCGCATAATTATCCTATATTATGCTATTATACTATAAAACTCGAGTTTCTTCAAGATTAAAAAGAAAAAATTGAAAAAGATATTGACTTTTATTTTTCTTTGTGATAATATTTATTAGCGACCTTGTGGCAGGGCTTGCCCGAAAGCTCGGTTTCAAACGGAGAGATACCGAAGTGGTCATAACGGAACGGTCTTGAAAACCGTCGTATCCTTGCGGGTACCGTGGGTTCGAATCCCACTCTCTCCGCCACTTTTAATTAACGTGTAAGAGCATTTATATTTTCAAAATCCAAGTCACTATGGAGAAGTACTCAAGTTGGTGACGAGGCGCCCCTGCTAAGGGCGTAGGTCGGGTCAACCGGCGCGGGAGT
>USAR01000017.1 GCA_900552605.1 uncultured Oscillospiraceae bacterium
ACTCTTTAAAATCTTCGGTGTTCTCTTTTTCCGATGCGTGCAATCTGATATACGGAATATGCAGATTTTCACAAACACGAAAGCATTCATCAAGCTCCTCATTTGCAAGAGCCATATCTGCGCTGCTTGAAAAATCACTTATACAGTCAATGCAAGGTATCGAAAGCTGCATTTCATAAAGCTTGCGCAATGTTGCGGGAGCGGAAAAGTCGTCGAAAACGCTGTTGTTTTCGGTAAAGAGCCTGTTTTTCACATTGTGCAGCTCAATACCCTTAAATCGCATATCCTTTGCAAGAACGCAAAATTCATCAAAGCTTTTATTGTGCCAGCCTTTTGTTGAAAATGAAAGCTTCACTTTAATGCCTCCTCATATACTATCTTGTTAACTGCGTTAATGTAGGCTCTTATTGAAGAACCGATTATATCTGTTGAAATACCGTTGCCGGAATACAGCTTGCCACCGTGCCTCAGCTTTACAAGTGCGGAGCCGAGTGAATCTCTGCCCTCGGTTACAGCCTGTATCTGAAAATCGTCAAGCTCAAAATGAGTGCCGATAATCTGTTCCAGCGTTGTAAATGACGCATCGACCGGACCGTCGCCCGTTGCAATTCCGAAAACCTCTTTGCCGTTTTTAAGAAGCTTGATTTGAGAAGACGCAGGCAAAATGTTTCCGTTGTTAACAACGTAACTAACAAGCTTGTATGTCGGCGGAACCTGCAAAGCAACACCGGCAATTATTGCCTCGAGCTCGCGAGAACCGACCGACTTATTGCACGCTACTCTCTTAAACTCATCATAAACCTTTTTGCTGTCGTCATCCGAAAGGTCGTAACCCAATCCGATTATCGCATTTTTAACGGTCATAAGTGTATCAGAAGCACCTAATGGCGTTGAATCGTCGCGCGCCTCAGATTTTACAACAGATTTAGTGCTGTTTTGCGCACCTGTTATCCATTCAATCTGTTTTGTTATACGGTGCAGCTCATTATAGTTAATATCGCAGCTAACGCCAAATCTGTCGCCGGAGGAATTTATAATATCCGCCAGCACTTCGGCTTTAGGAAGATCACTGTCATTACAAGAAACAACGATCTCACAAGCGCCTCCTTTTATTGCGGTGAGCGCATTGGAAACTGAAAGCTGTGTGCTGCTCCTGCAAACAAAACCGAGTCGACAGTTTTCAAGCACGGGAATTACGGCTTTAACTGAACTGATGTATTCCGAAAATTCATCCGGCAGCAGCTTGCCCTCATCGTCACAAAGAGTTATCTTTTTAATACCGTTCTCAATCGCGATATCAATAATTTGCTTTAAGAATTCAATATCTGCCCTTGTTGCGTCGGCGGCATACAGCTCGCAATCAGTACACAGCTTGGCGGCGGTTTTAAAAACAGTTTCGGCAGCATTTAAAACCTTTTGCGGTTTCATATGGCTTTTGTATTCCATACCGACGGGAGAAACAGGCACTTCTATACGCAGCACTGCGTGCTTTGCCGACGCCACAGCAGCCGCAGCGGCCTTTACAGATTCCTCACTGAGCTCTGCCGGAACAGAAACAGCGCTGTTTTTTACAAACGCACAAACTGTGCGGATAAAAAGCGTATCGGCTGTGGCGTTTTTAATAATAGGTAACTCAATAACATCAGGCTGCAATCGGTCAAGCAGACGCGCCGTTTCAATTTTTTCTTTAAAGCTGAGTGTTTCAGCAAGACCCACCAAGGTTGCGTCTGCAATTGATATCTTTTTCATTATTTCAATCACCCTTTTCGGAATAATAAAAAAGTCCCTAAGGTTTTCCAATTTCAAGAAAACCTTAGGGACGAAATGGCATTTCGCGGTACCACCCTAATTACCGTTTAAACAACGGTCACTCATTAAAGCTCAATCAAGCTTTCTGCCACGGTAACGGGGCACACCGCAGCTTCTTACTTTGTTTCTGAAGCTGTGCTCGGGAACGAGAAATTGTATGCTTTGCGAACATCGGCTTTCAGCAACCCGACTCTCTGTAAGAACGCACTGTGCAAACAACGCTTTCCGTCTGCGCATTTTAGTATAATCTCTATGTTTTGTATTTTAGCACAAGTTTTTCGATATGTCAACACACAAGAATTAGTTTTTACAAACAGTTCACAATCGTTTAAACCTCTTTACCTTATCGGACAGCACCAGCCGTGGGTGTCTTCCTTTTTGCCCCACTGTATTCCTGTCAGCTCATCGTAAAGGTGTTGTGTGACATCGCCTATTTTGCCACCGTTAACTGTATATTTTTTGTCCTTATACGCAAGCTCTCCGATAGGTGATACAACGGCTGCAGTGCCGCAGCCCCAAGCCTCTTCCAATGTGCCGTTTTCCTTAAGCAGCTCTATGCAAGATTTTCTTGTAATGCCCGGCAGAATTGAGCCGACAAGCTTCGGCGTTACAATAGTTCCGCCGATTTTAAACATAACATTCATAGCGCCGACTTCTTCAATATACTTTCTTTCAACACCGTCAAGCCAAAGCACCTGCGAGTAGCCTTTTTCTTCAGCTCTCTCACCTGCTCTGCTGCTTGCGGCATAGTTACCGCCGCATTTTGCTTCGCCCGTACCGCCGCGGACAGCGCGCACATCTTCGCTTTCAATCATAATTTTAACCGGATTGATGCCCTCTGCGTAATAGCTGCCCACAGGTGAAAGAATTATTACAAACATTGCGTTTTTAACCGAGTGCACACCAAGGTTTTCATCATTACCGAAAAGGAAAGGACGAATGTAAAGCGATGTACCGTATTCGTGAGGAACCCAGTCCTTTTCTACAGAAACCAACGTTTCAATAGCCTGCAAGGCGTCGTCCTCGGGAATAGTGGGCAGACACATACGCTCTGCCGAGCGGTTAAGACGTTTTACATTCTCCGTCGGTCTGAAAAGCTGGACACTGCCGTCAGCCTTTCTGTAAGCCTTAAGTCCTTCAAATATTTCAGCGCCGTAATGCAAAACGGTTGAGGCAGGATGAAGCGGTATTTTGCCGAAGGGTACAATGCGAGCGTCGTGCCAGCCTTGCTCTTTTGAATATTCCATAATAAACATATGGTCCGTGAAAACCTTACCGAAACCGAGTGTATCACTGGCCGGCTTTTGCTGCGGTGTTAAGGTTTTTGTAATTTTAATTTCCATTGTTGATCCCTACCTTTTTGTTTCGTTATTTAAAGTCTCTGCCTATAAGCAATGCGTTCATATTTACTTCAAGCATATCGGCGTGCTTTGCCGAAATTACCTTACTGAGCGCCGCCTTAACGATTTCTTCGTTATCAAAGCCGCCGGTCATTTGGAGAACCTTGCCCATAACAATCATATTTGCAAGCTTTTTAACGCCGTTTTCTTCGGCAAGAGCTGTTGCGGGAATTCTGCAAACCGTGACGTCGGTGCGCTTAACCTCTCGTTCAACCAAAGTTGAATCCACAAAAATCATACTGCCCTTTTCAACACTGTTTTCATACTTATCAAGCGATGGCAGGTTCATTGCAATAAGGATATCCGGCTTTGAAACAATCGGAGAGCCAACCGCCAGATCGCTGATAATAACGCCGCAGCTCGCAGTGCCGCCTCGCATTTCGGGACCGTATGACGGCAGCCAACTGACATTTTTATTTTCAATAAGCCCTTTATATGCCAAAAACTTTCCGGAAAACAAGATTCCCTGTCCGCCGAATCCCGCAAAAAGATACTGTGTCGTGCTCATTTTACCGCCTCGCTTTCCGCATTTGCGCTTCTGTCTTTATAAACACCCAAGGGGTAATATGGAATCATCTTTTCATCAACCCACTGCAACGCTTTTTGCGGAGTCAATCCCCAGTTTGTGGGACAGCTTGAAAGAACCTCTATTAACGAAAATCCCTTGCCCTCAACTTGATTTTGAAAAGCCTTTTTAATTGCCTTTTTAGCAGCCTTAACGTTTTTAACATTATTTACGGCAACCCGTTCTAAATACTCGGGACCGTCGAGCTGCGAGAGCATTTCGCATATCTTAATAGGATATCCGCAAAGCTCTACATCGCGTCCGTAAGGCGAGGTCTGCGTAACCTGACCCGGCAAGGAGGTCGGTGCCATCTGACCGCCAGTCATACCATAGATAGCGTTGTTTATAAAAATAACCGTGATATTCTCATTTCTCGCCGCCGAGTGCACTGTCTCAGCCATTCCGATAGAGGCAAGATCACCGTCGCCCTGATATGTAAACACAATGTTCTCGGGGTCGCTTCTTTTAACTCCCGTGGCAACCGCAGGCGCTCTGCCGTGCGCCGCCTCAATCATATCGCAGGTGAAATAATCGTATGCCATAACCGAGCAGCCGACCGGTGCAATGCCTATTGTCCTTCCCTCGATACCAAGCTCATCTATTGCCTCCGCTACAAGACGGTGCACAATGCCGTGCGTGCAACCGGGGCAATAGTGCATCGGCACATCTGTAAGTGATTTAGGTTTATCAAATACAACCATTATTTTGCACCTCCGTTGTTCATTTCGTAAATTGCCTCAAGCACCTGTTCGGGCGAAGGAATCATACCGCCTGCACGGTTGCAAAGCGAAACAGGCTTTTTACATTCTGTTGCAAGCTTTACATCCTCTATCATCTGTCCCATTGAAAGCTCAACCGAAACAAAACCTTTAACCTTATCTGCCGCTTTTTTTAATACCTTTTCCGGGAACGGCCAAAGAGTAACAGGACGGATAAGCCCCGCCTTTACTCCGTTTGCTCTTGCTTCGTTGACAGCGTTTCTTGCAACGCGTGCCGCAATGCCGAATGCAACAACTACAACTTCCGCGTCGTCGGTCAGGTATTCCTCACACATTGCCTCGTTTTCGCAAACTGTGCGATAGCGCTCATAACGCTCAAAATTTGTTTTTTCAAGTTCTTCGGGTTTAAGATAAAGAGAGTTAACAATGTTGTGCTCTCTTTTGCACTTAGTCCCGGTGGTCGCCCAAGGCTTTTCCACAGGCTCTGCAAAATCAAAATCCAACGACACGGGCTCCATCATTTGTCCCATTGTGCCGTCTGCAAGAATCATTGCGGTCATTCTGTATTTATCCGCAAGTTCAAATCCCTTAACGGTAAGCTCCGCCATTTCCTGAACAGATGCGGGAGCTAAAACAATCATATGAAAGTCGCCATGAGCCGCACCCTTTGTTGCTTGAAAATAATCCGACTGCGACGGCTGAATACCGCCGAGTCCCGGTCCGCCGCGCTGAACATTAACAATAAGTGCCGGAAGATCGGCACCGGCAAGGTACGAAATACCCTCGCCTTTAAGCGATATTCCGGGACTTGAAGAAGAAGTCATAACACGTTTACCGGTTGAAGAAACACCGTAAACCATATTTATTGCGGCAATCTCACTTTCGGCTTGCAAAAATGTTCCGCCGATTTTCGGCATTCTCTTTGCCATATAAGCCGCAACCTCTGTTTGCGGAGTTATGGGGTAGCCGAAATAGTGACGACAGCCGGCTTTAATCGCAGCCTCGGCAATTGCTTCGTTGCCTTTCATCAATACCTTTTCAGACAATATTCTCAATCCTTTCCGATATGTTATCTTTCAACTTTTATAATGCAGTCGGGACACATTGTTGCGCAAAAAGCACACCCTATGCAATCATCAGGTTTTACGGCCTCAATCGGGTGGTGACCCTTTATATTGATTTTATCCGTCGCAAGCGCAAGCACGCCTTTCGGACAAACATCAATACAAAGACCGCAGCCCTTGCATTTGTCGGTTTTGAATGTTAATCTTGCCATTATTCTTCTCCTTTACATTCTTTTTTGAAGCTTTAAAAAGTATATATTATAATCTTCATCGCCGAAAACACTTTTCAGCATTTCATCGGCACTAGTGAACCTGATTGGCAGATTTGAAAGTTTGGATAAATCCTCAGCTTTCGCGCTGCTTTTTAAAATATCTTCCTTGGTGGTTATTGCTCCGAGGTTGGAATTGTTTACAATTGCGGAAAATTTAAGACCGCAGGCGTTTTCAATTTCACTCATCACTTGAAGTGCCTGATCGGCAGTCTCGGTAAGCGGTCGGAAAAAGTTGGCAACAAACAGCATTTCATAGCTGTTTTCCTCGACGATTTTCGGCGTCAGTCTGCCAAGCGCCAATGCACCGCGTTCATCACCGCCCACATCAAGCACAAATGTTGTTTTAGTGTCGTCGGTTATGCAATACATTTCCTGCGGAAGTGCCGGAATATCGACATTTGAGTTTGCATATTCGGAACAAATGAGATTAACGCCTGCCGAATTAAGCTCCTGCTCGCTGTCCTTTGTGCGAAAGTAAGGATTGACAATATCAAGGTCGGCAATCGTGGTTTTTTTGCCGCCTTTTGCAATGTCTGTCGCATAGTTTACGGCTATGTTAGTTTTGCCGCTGCCATAGTGACCTGAAAAAATTGTTATTCGCTTGTCTGTCATTTTATCCCCACTTCCTTAAGCGTTATTTTAAAGCCTGTTGCGCTGTATTTTTCCGCTTGCGGTTTTCGGAAGATCATCGCAAAAAACAACAATTCGCGGATATTTATAAGGCGCTGTGTGCTTTTTAACATATTGCTGTATCTCTTTTTTTAGCTCATCACTCGGTTTTGTTCCTTTAGTCAGCACAATGCTTGCTTTTACAACCTGCCCCCTGACTTCATCGGGAGCGGCTGAAACTCCGCATTCAAGCACATACGGCAGCTCCATAATAACACTTTCAATTTCAAACGGCCCTATGCGGTACCCGGAAGATTTTATAACATCGTCCGCTCTTCCTATGTAGTAATAAAAGCCGTCCTCATCACGCCATGCCATATCGCCTGTGTGGTAGTAGCCGTCATGCCACGCTTCCTTTGTTTTTTCCTCATCGCCGTAATAGCCGGTGAACAGTCCGCAAGGAGCGCCGTTTCTTGTATCAACAACAATTTCGCCGGGCTCGCCCGTCGGTGCGCTTTTGCCGTCGGAATCAAGCAAGTCGATTTTATAAATCGGCACGGGTCTGCCCATTGAGCCGAGCTTATGCGGCGCGCCTGTGAGGTTTCCGATCATCATTGTGCTTTCCGATTGACCGAAGCCCTCTAAAATCTGCAATCCCGTTGCCTTTTCGAAAAGACGATATATTTCAGGATTAAGCGCTTCGCCTGCCGTTGTCATATGCTTAACAGATGATAAGTCATATTTTGAAATATCCTCTTTTACCATCATTCTAAGCATTGTGGGCGGTGCGCAGAAGGTTGTTATTTTGTATTTTGCGAACATCGGCAAAATATCTGCCGCCGAAAAACGTTCAAAATCGTAAACAAATGTTGCGGCTTCACACATCCATTGTCCGTAAAACTTGCCCCACAGTGCTTTTGCCCAGCCTGTATCGGAAATAGTGAGATGCAAACCGTCGGGGTCAACGTTGTGCCAATATTTTGCAGTGTGAAAATGCCCTAAAGCATATTTATAGTTATGCGCTGCGATTTTCGGGAATCCTGTTGTGCCTGAAGTGAAGAACATCAGCATAAGGTCTTCACCGCCGGGCGAGTTTTCGTTGCGGTCAAAGTGGGTTGAAAAAAGCTTGCACTCTTCATCAAAATCTCGCCAACCTTCGCGTGCACCGTCAACAATCAGCTTGGTTTTAAGCTGCGGGCAGCTGTTTTGCGCAATGTCAACCTGCTCTGTAACGTCGCCCTGCGCCGTGCAAATAATTGCACAAACATCAGCAGCATTAAATCTATATTCAAGGTCGTGCGCAAGCAGCTGATTCATTGCAGGAATCGCAACAGCGCCAAGCTTGTGCAGTCCAAGCATTGCATACCAAAACTCATAGCTTCTGCCGAGAATAAGCATAACTCTGTCCCCGCGTTTAATTCCTAGTGATTTAAAGTAATTCGCGGCACGGTTTGAGTTCTTCCTCATATCCTCAAAGCTGAATCTGCGCTCTGTTTTATCTCTTCCTATGTGCAGCATCGCAAGCTTATCGGGTGATTTTTTTGCAATTTCGTCAACGATATCAAATGCGAAGTTAAAGTGCTCTGTATTTTTAAATGTAATTGAAAGCGGAGTGCCGTGAGAATCCTCTTTTCGTTCGATAAATTTAGAGTAAACTCTTTGCTGCGGATCGCGCTCGCGCGGCAGTGTTTTTAAAATATCTCCGCGTGAAAGCTCAGGCACAGGCTCGCCGGTCGGATTAAGAACAATTGCATAAAACAGACAGTCCTTACCACCCACCGCAATCATACCGTGCGGCGCCATACTGTTATAATAAATGCTGTCGCCTTTTTTAAGAATTTCCCGGTGCTCGCCTACCTGCACAAGCAGCTCGCCGTCAATGACGATATCGCATTCCTGTCCTGCGTGCGTGGTAAGCTCAATGTCGCTGTGCTGTGCTTCTTCGCTGTATTTGCTGCAAACGTAAAGAGGCTCGGCAATTCTGTCGCGGAACTCGGGCGCCAGATTGAAATATGTCATTCCGTGCGCTTCATCGATGCGCTGACCTTCACCGTTTCTTGTTACGGTATATGATTTAAGCGTTGGGCTGCGACCCTCGATTATATCTGTAACGTCAACGTTGAAAGCAAGCGCGCAGCGGTAGATAAAGGCAAAGTTTAAATCCCGCTCGCCGTTCTCACACTTTAAGTATTCCTCTTCGCTTACATCGGTTTTCTGCGCCATTTGTGCGGCGGTCAGACCCTCAATCTCGCGCAATTCGGAAATCCTGCGTGCCATTTCCTTGATTTTTAAATCAAGCCCAGTTATTGTTTTCATACCGTTTTCCTCCTTGTCGGGGCAAACAAAAAACTCGCCCCAAAGATATAATACTTTGAGACGAGTTCTAAAAACAAAACCCGCGGTACCACTCAAATTGCGATGATATCGCCACTCAGGGTCCAACAACCCTTATGCTCTAACGCGGCAGTCACGGAGAGGGTCTACTTACAAATAAAACTTGCTTTCTTCCTCTCGGCTCGGAAGCTACAAACACTAAGCACCTTAACAGCAACTTACACCAACCGTTGCCTCTCTGCGGAAAAGCTTGCTCGTGCACTCTTCGTCAATGCCTTTATGAATGATAATATATCACATCTTTTTCAGTTTGTCAACAGTATTTTTATTTTTTACTCTGCTGCGGTGCATAAATTATACAGCCGAAGCATTGTTATCGGAACTGAATTACAGCTTATTGCGCTGGATTTTGCCGCTTATGGTCTTGGGCAGCTCGTCGCGGAACTCAACAATTCTCGGATATTTATAAGGAGCCGTATGAGATTTAACATACTCTTGAATCTCTTTTTTAAGCTCGTCGCTTGCCTCTTTTCCTTTTACAAGCACTATGCTTGCCTTTACAACCTGACCGCGAACTTCATCGGGTGCTGCTGAAACGCCGCACTCAAGCACATAGGGCAGCTCCATAATAACATCTTCAATCTCGAACGGTCCGATGCGGTAGCCGGATGATTTGATAACATCATCGGTGCGGCTGACATACCAGAAAAATCCGTCCTCGTCGCGCCACGCAACATCGCCCGTGTGGTAGTAACCGTCGTGCCAAGCTTCTTTTGTTTTTTCCTCGTCGCCGTAATAACCAAGAAAAAGTCCGCAAGGAACCTTATCAGAGGTTTTAACAACAATTTCTCCGGGTTGACCGCACCCAACGGGATTACCGTCAGAATCAATAAGCTCAACATCATAAAGCGGCACAGGCTTGCCCATTGATCCGGGCTTGCACTCGTTACCCACAAGATTTGCAATGGTAAGGGTCAGCTCGGTTTGACCGAAGCCCTCCATTATGCGTAATCCCGTTGCTTTTTTAAACTGCTTGTAAACCTCAAGGTTTAGCGCCTCGCCGGCTGTTGTCATATGCTTTATTGATGAAAGATCGTATTTCGAAATATCTTCCTTGACCATCATTCTCAGCATTGTGGGCGGTGCGCAGAATGATGTGATGTTGTATTTTACAAACATAGGAAGAATGTCGGACGCATGAAACCTGTCAAAATCGTATGTAAACACTGCCGCCTCGCAAAGCCACTGTCCGTACAGCTTGCCCCAAAGCGCCTTGCCCCAACCTGTATCTGAAATTGTGAAATGTAAGCCGTCATCGTAAACACCGTGCCAATACTTTGCGGTGATATAGTGACCGAGTGGATATTTATAGCTGTGAGTTGCGATTTTCGGATATCCTGTTGTGCCCGATGTAAAGAACATAAGCATTGGGTCATCGCCGCAGGGTGTTTCATCGCTTCTGTAAAAATGTGTGCTGTAAAGACCGTATTCATTATTGAAATCGTGCCAGCCCTCTCGTTTTTCGCCGACGATGATTTTGGTGGTAAGCGTTGGGCACTGCGGTGCCGCAAGATCAACCTGATGCGCTACATCACCGTCGGAAGTACAAAGGATTGCGCTAACGCCTGCCGCTTTAAAACGATAATCAAAATCGTGCTCCTGCAAAAGGTTGGTTGCCGGAATCGCAATTGCACCGAGTTTATGAAGACCTAGAATAGCAAACCAGAACTGATAGTGCCTTTTAAGAACCAGCATAACTCGGTCGCCTTTTTTAATGCCGAGTGCTTTAAAATAGTTTGCACACATATTAGAGGCTCTCTTCATATCGTTAAAAGTAAATCGGCGCTCATTCTTGTCCTTATCGATATGCAGCATCGCAAGCTTTGCAGGGTGCTTCTTTGCAATTTCATCAACGATATCAAAGGCAAAGTTGAAGTTATTTTCATCATTGAAAGAAATTTCTTTTAATGCCCCGTTTTCGTCCTCAACTGTATTGACAAATTTATCGCTGACGTAGGTTTTCTTAACGCTCGGTTTTATTAGAGTGTCTCTCACAACCGGCTCTGCTGTATCTTCGCCGGGCAGCACAACAGCAACAAAAAGGCAGTCGGTTCCGTCAACCGCAATCATTCCGTGAGGGGTCGAGCTGTTATAATAAATGCTGTCGCCCTCGCTTAAATATTCAACGTGGTCGCCGACCTGCACTTTAAGTCTGCCGCTCATAATAAGGTCGAACTCCTGACCCGAGTGGGTTGCAAGCTGAATAGGAGCGTTTTGCAGCTTCTCATCGTAATCGTACTTAACCCAATAAGGTTCTGCAATCTTCTTACGGAAAAGCGGCGCAAGACTTTTAATTTCAATACCGTTTTCCTTTGCGGTCTGCTGTCCCTGTCCTTTCCTTGTTACGGTATACGATGAAAGATGGGCGCTCTGACCTTCAAGCAGATCGGTAATGCCTATTCCGAACGCAAGCGCGCACTTATGTATAAAGCTAAACGGAAAATCCCTTTTACCCGATTCATAATCAAGGTATTCGTTAAGCGTTACACCTGTCTTTTGTGCCATTTGCTCGGGTGAAACGCCATCGATCTCGCGCATTTCGCGAATTCGCTCCGCCACCTCAAGCAGTGTGTTTTCAGAAACAGTTGACATACCTTCATCTCCTTAATAATTTGAAAAATGAAATAAAAAAACACCCGTCTCAAAGAAACTTTGAGACGGGTGAAATATGCTTCACTCGCGGTACCACTCAAATTGCGATAATATCGCCGCTCAGGGTCTATCAACCCTTTTGCACTAACGTAGCATTCACGGAAAAACCTACTAATTAAAGTTCAGCTTTTCGGCTCGGAAGTGATGGATGAAAAGGAAAGTTGTTATCGGCTTGCAGCAACCGCCGACTCTCTGAAAACGTTTTTCCAACACCGTCTTCGTCACAGCTTTTATTTGATGATATCAATATAGCACATTAAAACACACTTGTCAATAGCGTTTACAAAAAATTTAAAATTCTTTTTGTTTCCTCTTTATCCGACATTATTTTTAAACCCTGCTTTCCCTTTCAAGAGCTTGGCTGAACTCCTCCCACAATGCGGCATAACCTTCTGTTGACGGACGTGTGGGCTTCGGCAATGGGTTTTTCTTATCAACAACAATTTCACCGTTTTTCGACATAAGCAATATTCTTGTGCCGAGCACAATTGCCTCTTGAATATTGTGAGTAATAAAAATAACCGTGGTCTTCTCTTTTTCGAAAATCGTGTGCAGCTCTCGCTGCAAATTGTTTCGCGTGATCGCGTCGAGCGCGGCAAACGGCTCGTCCATCAAAATAATATTTGGTCTTAATGCCAACGCGCGTGCAATTGCAATCCTCTGCTTCATTCCGCCTGAAAGCTCGTGCGGATACTGAGTCTGCGTACCGTCAAGCCCCACAAGCTGCAAGAAACTGTCGGAAATGCTTTTAAGCTCAGCTTTGTTTTTAATACCCTTTAGTTTAAGCGGATACTGTATGTTTTTCTCAACGGTTTTCCAGGGGAAAAGCTGGTTATAATCCTGAAAAACCATTATTCTTTCATCTGAAGGGCCTGTGACGGGCTTATCATTACAAATAATCTCGCCGTTATATTTTTCAAATCCTGCAATGCAGCGCACAAGCGTTGATTTACCGCATCCTGACGGACCGAGAATACACACAAACTCGCCGTCTTCAACTGTCA
>USAR01000018.1 GCA_900552605.1 uncultured Oscillospiraceae bacterium
GCGCAACCGTTTTCGGCAACAGCTACGGCGTTCGACAAAATTCTTGTGAAAACGGTTTCAAAGCCGATAAATCGGCTTTTGCCATCGCCCAAAGTGCGATGAGCGCCGGGGCGCGGCCGACCGCCGACGTTGAGGAAGAAAAGCAGATTGTTTAATTGACAATAAAAACAGTCAATTTTCATTCTGTAACAGGTTATACCGAATTGCATACAAAGCGGAGGAAAACCATTATGAAAAAAGCACTGATTGCAATGAGCGGCGGAGTGGACAGCTCTGTTGCGGCATATCTTATAAAAAGTGCCGGCTACGAATGTATCGGCGCGACAATGCGTCTTTTCGACAATGAGGACGCAGGCATCAGCAACGAAAAAACCTGCTGCAGCCTTGAAGACGTAGAGGACGCGCGCAGCGTTGCATACAAAATCGATATACCGTATTATGTATTCAATTTCACAGCCGATTTTAGACGCGAGGTTATCGACAGATTTATAAACAGCTACGAAAGCGGCGCAACACCCAATCCGTGCATAGATTGCAACAGATATATAAAATGGAAAAAGCTTTTTTTAAGAATGAAGGAGCTTGGCCTCGACTTTGTTGTGACAGGGCACTATGCGCGCATTGAAAAAAATGAGCAAAACGGAAGATACCTGCTTAAAAAAGGCAAGGATTCCGGCAAGGACCAAAGCTATGTGCTTTATAATATGACGCAGGAGCAGCTCTCGCACACGCTGCTGCCGATTGGCGAATACTCCAAATCCGATGTGCGAAAAATTGCGGAAGAAAACGGCTTCATCAATGCAAAAAAGCACGACAGTCAGGACATTTGCTTTGTGCCGGACGGTGATTATGCCGCTTTTATTGAAAGATATACCGGAAAAACCTTTGAAAGCGGAGATTTTGTCAATGCAGACGGTGAGGTCTTGGGAAAGCACAAGGGGCTTATCCACTACACAGTAGGTCAGCGCAAAGGTCTCGGACTTGCGCTTAAAAAGCCGCAGTACGTCTGCCGTAAGGATCTTAAAGCCAACACGGTGATTTTGGGTGATAACAGCGACCTTTTTACAAGGGAATTCATTGCCAGCGACTTTAATTGGATTATGTTCGATGAACCGCAAAAGCCATTTACAGCCAATGTTAAAACAAGATACAGCCAAAGCGAACAGCCTGCAACGGTAACGCCGCTCGGAAACGGTGATGTGAGAATTGTTTTTGATACACCGCAGCGAGCAATTACAGCCGGTCAGGCAGCTGTTGCATATATCGGCGATACAGTAGTCGGCGGCGGCACAATAACAAAAACTCAATACAATATTTAACAATAGCACAGAAAAAAGCCGAGGTCAGATTAAGACCTCGGCTTTAAGTATTGTTAAAATTACAAATGCTCCCAAACATCGGGGTGCGGATTTGCAAGAACGGAGCTGCCGTGCAGCAATCCCTGCTCCTCGGCATAGCGTGAGCCTGCCTCGACAGCTGCGGTAACGTCGCTAACGTGACCTGTGAAAATAACAACGCCTTTACCGCCCTGACCGCGTGAGATTCGCATATCGTAAATTTCAACATCGGCTGTTTTAACAGCGGTATCGGCAGCCTTTATCGCGCTTGCGGCAGAAAATGTTTCAACAATGCCGATCGCCTCACGGCGAGTGGTGGTACTGCTGCCGAGAAGCGCGTAAACAACGCTTTCTTCAATTCTGCCTAACATAACAGCGTCAATAACACCTGAGGTATAACGCGCTTTAATGCGGTCAACCGCAGTTTGAACATCGGCGAGCTCACCTGTTAATATAATTTCATATTTTCCGGGGCAAGCGGTGTGTGCCGTAACCAGGCGTATACCTGCCGATTTTAATGCGTCATCGGTCGCTTCAATGCCCTTCGCAATGCTTTTTAATTCAACTACTCCAACTGAATATATCATCTGTCATTCTCCTAACTGCCGATTACAATCGAACGCTCGCCAACCGAAATGACTTTGCCGTCGATTGAAGAATGAATATTTGCCGAAATACCGTCTGCCGCACTTGCGATAACATCGCCCGTGCAGACAAAATCTCCGGGTTTAACAGCCGCCACAGCAGGTGCGCCGACGTGCTGCTTTAAGAACATAACAGTGCTCTCGGTTTTAATTTCAACATTATTCTTAAACTCTGGCACACCCTTGTCGAATTTTGTAACTCCGAGCAGCTGCATAAACCTATCGGACGGCAGCATACGGTACTTTCTGTCGGGACTCGGTGTTACATCTCCGCCCGTGTGCTTATATCTTATCTTTTGCTGCGCCATAAGTCCCTTAATCTTAGTGTAAACCTTCTTGGGACTAAGCTCGTTACAGCAAGCAACAATCTCACACACGCCGCAAGCACAGCAAAGCTGAGCATTTGCGTAAAGCGCCGGATCTAAATCGCCGGCAGCCGCCGCGCGGATTATCTTGTGCGGATCAAGCGGAAAACCAAGCAAATGCCTTGGGCACATATCGGTACATCTTGTGCAGGAGCAGCAAGCGGCAGAAGCACGTCTTAAGCCTGTTTCCTGTGACATTTCTTTTTGATAGATTGCAGGTATTGTTTCAGGAAGTATCAGCAACGATTTTGTGGTTTTTGAGATGACCGCCGTTAACGGGTTTATAAGGTTACCCATTGCAGGACCGCCGTCAATAACAACGTTTCCTGCCGGCACTGTAACACCGAGCGCAGAAAACAAATCCGCAACCCGTGTTCCCACAGGTGCCTTAAGCACGCAGCCACGGTCCGTATTGCCGCCTATCGTAAGCCACTTTTCGGTAACGGGTGCGCCGCCGTATGCGGCACAGTAAATATTATAAAGCGTTTCAACGTTGTTAACAACAACGCCTGCGCTTATCGGCAATGAACCGGGAGTTATAACCTTGCCCAAAGTCTCATAAATTAAAACGACCTCATCGCCCATTGGGTAAACATTCGGCAAAACCTTTACAAACAGGTTGCTGCCCATTTTTTGACCCTCTTTAAGCTGCAAGCGCTCTGCTGTGTGCTGCTTCAGCGAAAGGTAACCCTTGCTCATTTTACAAGCTTCCATAATAAGCTCGGCCGCTCCGATAACCTTTGCCATCTCACGCTTCATTATGTAGAAGTCGGTATAAAGCAGCGGTTCACATTCGGCGGCGTTTATAACCAATGTGTCGGCGTCTTCGGTATACTTAAATGCAGCAGGAAAGCCTGCGCCGCCTGCGCCCACAACGCCTGCGTCCGCCACGATTTTTTTAAGTTCTGCTAACGTCACGGTATCAATCCCCTTTTAAGAATAGCTAACGTTTTTAATCCACAATACCCACAACAACCGCGTCAACCGGCGTTTCGGTATTTTGCAGTGCAAGGCGTGCGCCGCTGCCTGTTGTTACAAGCACCCGCTCTCCGATACCCGCACCTATTCCGTGGTCAACCGCAATAATATATTTATTTGATACTTCGCCGTTTTCAATCACTTGTATTTCAAGAATTTTTGAACCTACTATGCCTTCGTGCTTTCTTGTGGAAACGATATTTCCCACAACTTTACCCATTAACATACTTTTAATTCCCCGTTTCATGTTTATATCTCGCAACGTAAAATGCCGTGCATTTACCTGCGCTATAAATTTGCTCAAGTATATTAAAACCTATTTACGAACTGTCGCTCTGTCCTTACCGCTGACGCCCGCTGCATTAGCGTCGTCTGTGTCGATATGCATTTCAAGACGAAAGTCCTTGTGAACCCTAACCTGCACATCGTAAAAAGTGGTGCGCCTTTCTCCGTTTAAATCAACCGTAACGGTGTCGCCGTCCTTAACGCCGAATTTTTCGCCGTCGGAAATGCTCATATGAATGTGACGGTTGGCGATTATGCAACCCTCTTTAAGCGTTACCAAACCTTTTGGGCCGATTATGGTTATCGGAGCGGAGCCCGCGATATTGCCCGATTCACGAACGGGGGGCTTCACCTTTAATGTGAATGAATCCGTGCGCGAAATTTCAACCTGCGATTTACTTCTTACGGGTCCCAGCACCCTGACGCCGACAATAGGTTTCATTGAAGGACCTACTATTGTAAGCGTTTCTTTGCAGGCATACTGTCCGGGCTGTGACAGGTCTTTGAGCGGCTGAAGCTCATAGCCATTGCCGAAAAGCGTTTCAACATCTTCTTTAGTTAAGTGGATATGACGGTTTGAAACACCGATAGGCACTGTCATATCGTTGCACGTCTGCTGTGATTTTTGCAAGACTACTTCTCTTACGATTTTTTCAACAAGCTGAGGATCGATATTCATAATCTCATCCTTTCGGAGTGAATATATCTTTCGCCAAAAGGCGGAACATAATTATTTTAAAACCGCTTAAATGCGGTGTTGTTTTCAAATTTAAGTATCTGCGGGTGCTGTAGCATCGCCGCTTTTTGATATATAAGCTTTAATTCGATTATCTTCTGTTAAAGTTACGAAAATGATTTTCTGAAAAACATTTTACTTTGACCAAGCGGAAAGCCGCGCGCCTGTGCCGCCGCACATTTTTCTCTTTGGAAAACACTGAGTGCGGCGGCAAAAGAACAGACAACGCTGAAAACTTTGCGGTTTTGAAAAAGCAAAACCGCTGTGCTTTTGCAGCTTTAAGCTGATTTTATTTCTTACTTAAGTGTGGGCAAAAGCTTCTCAACATCCTGATGAGGACGGGGAATAACATGAGTTGCTACAACTTCGCCGAGTGCAGATGCAGCTGCGCCGCCTGCCTCAACAGCAGATTTAACCGCGCCGACATCGCCGCGAACCATAACGCTTACCAAGCCGCTGCCGATCTTCTCAGAGCCGATAAGAACAACGTTTGCTGCCTTTACCATTGCATCCGATGCCTCGATTGCTGCTACCAAGCCTCTGGTTTCAACCATACCTAATGCTTCCATTGTTCTGTTCTCCTTTACAGTAGTTTTTTCGGCAGTTACTGCCGGTGTTTGCTTTGTTGTTTTTTCTGCCGCTGCTTTTGTTGCGGCAGGCTTTTTTGCGGCAGCTGCCGCTTTTTTTGTTGCCATATGGATTCTCTCCTTAAAGTCCTTTTATGCTCACGGCAAAATGCCGTCGGTATAAAGAAACTTTGTAATTTCGGGATGAGGACGGGCGATAACCTCGCAAAGCTTAACGCTGCCGACCAGCGCCGCGGCTTCCTTGCCTGCCTCCACCGCTGCCTTAACGTCTGAAACAGTACCGTCAACAACAAGTGTTACAAGCCTTCCGCCGAGACGTTTTTCAACATGAATAAGCCTTACCTCGGCTGCCTTGCACATTGCGTCTAATCCTGCAATTGCCGCAACCATTGCCTGCACCTCAAGCAATCCGATTGCTTTTTCCACATTAACGCCTCATTTCGTGGGGTATTTTAATTATTTAAGTGTGGGCAAAAGCTTTTCAACATCCTGATGAGGACGGGGAATAACGTGAGTTGCAACAACTTCGCCGAGTGCAGATGCAGCTGCGCCGCCTGCTTCAACTGCAGCCTTAACTGCGCCGACATCGCCGCGGACCATAACGCTTACCAAACCGCTGCCGATCTTTTCAGAACCGATAAGAACAACGTTTGCCGCTTTTACCATTGCATCCGATGCCTCGATTGCTGCTACCAAACCTCTGGTTTCAACCATACCTAATGCTTCCATTTTAAAAATCTCCTTTTGTGTTGTGAGTTTTAATTATTTATTTTAAATTCCTCAGCTTATCTCTGCCGAGAGCATTTAAACTTGCCATATATTCGGTGTCCTTTGCCACGCGGCTTATTATTTTTGAAGTGACATAAAGCTCGCGCGATTTGGCTTCTTTAATGCCTGCCTCAAGACCCGCTTCAACCGCCGCTGCTGTGCCTGTGAACTTAACCGTCATAAGCAGCGGCACACGGGCTTTATCAGCATTTGCAGGCTTGTTACGGTCAAGCGCAACAATTTCAACGTCGGCAGCTTTTGCAATTGCGTCCGCCGCAACCACCGCCGTTGTGAAACCAAACACCTCCAACATTCCCAAAGCGTCCATTAAGCGTTACCCCGTGCCTTATTCGGCAACATAGCAAACCTTAATTCCCTTTTGAGCAATGTTAACTTCCATTGCCTCGTTGAGCTTGTCAATCGGGAAGGTATGAGTAACCAATTCCTCAATCGGAATCTTCATCTCACGTGCTTGCTTTATAAATGCAATGGTTGTCGGATAATCGTCTGCACTGTAATCCCAAGAGCCGACGATGTGGATTTCCTTATTGCACATTGCAAAGTGCGGGTTTATTGAATACTCTCCGTTGTTAACAAAAAAGCCCATTTCGCAAAGTCCGCCGCCGCGACGAATGAAGCCGTAAATGTCGGCTGCCGCCGCCGGAACGCCTGTGCACTGATATGCAAAGTCTGCACCTGCGCCGCCTGTAACACGCTTCACAATTCCCACGCGCTTTTCAATTGTGTCAGCCTCGGGAGAAGTAAAGTTAATAGTTGTTTTCGCTCCGAGCTTTCTTGCCATTTCAAGACGTTTTTCAGAGCCGTCAACAGCAATGATGTGGTTAACGCCCGCAGCACGAAGAACAGCCAACATCATAAGTCCCACAGGGCCGCAGCCTTGCAGCAGCACTGTGCTGCCAAAGTTGATAAGTCCTGTTGTGTTGCCCTGCTTTAATGCGTGAACGCAGACAGCGGCAACCTCCAAAAGCATACGCTCTTTAAGGTTAAGGTCGTTAACAACAAAATATGTTGCGCCTTTGCCTGTTATATGAAGATAGGTGGAAAACCAGCCTGTCAAGTGGTGCTCTGCGCTGTCGGGAATAAGTCCGAAAACTCCCTGATTATCACAAAGGTTTGTGTTTGCCGGATGCAAACGGCAGATTGAACACTCGCCGCAGCTGATAACAGATGTTACCAGCTTATCGCCCACCTTTATCGGCTTGCCCGCTGTGTCGCACTTAATGTTTTTACCGAGTGCAACTATTTCGCCGGTGCCCTCGTGACCGAGAGTAACTGGGCAAATGCCGAAGGGGTCGCCCTTCCATTCGTGAACGTCGGTTCCGCAAACGCCGCAACCCTCAACCTTAACAAGTATATCGTTATCTCCGATTTCAGGTATCGGGTATTCCTTAACCTCTATTTTGTGAGGTTCAACAAGCGTTGCAACCTTAGCGGTTTTCGGAATAGCCGCGGATGCTGCAGAAGGTGCAGAAGCTGCGGGAGCGTTTCCGCTCATTTCCGAAAGAACCTGACGCACAATGCTTTCGACCTGTGAAGAATTAAGATCCATTGCTTTATCTCCTTTTCTTATATAATTCTAAAGCTGTCTGCCATAACGCAGCGGCGCTGACGTGTGTAGCTCCTTGCGGAGGTTATACCCTCGCCCGTCGGTCCTGCGATAGTGAAGGTTGTGTGACCCTCTCCGCCGAAACCGATACCTGCGTATGACGGCGCGTTTTTAACAAATATTGTTGTTTCAACAGCCTTTGCAAATCTTGAAAGGTTATCGATATTTTTGGAATGCATATGTGCGGTGTGACGGTTTCCGTGCTCCGCTTTAACAGCCAAATCGATCGCCTCATCGATATTTTTAACCCTTACTATCGGCAATATCGGCATCATAAGCTCGTTTTGAACGAACGGGTGGTCGAAATCAGCCTCGCAAATAACACAACGAATCTCGGGACCTACGTTTATGCCGATCTTCTTAAGCAGCACAGCGGCGTCTCTGCCGACGCAGTCGCGGTTAACAACCTTAACCGTCCTGCCGTCCTTTGTCTGCTTATCGTTAAGCACAATCTTTGCAAGCTCCGCCGCCTGCTCAGTGTTAATTTGATATGCTCCGTTTTTAAGCATTTCGGCAATTAAAGCGTCTGCAATATTATTAAAAGCGAAAACTTCCTTTTCCGCAATGCAAGGCAGGTTGTTATCGAATGTGCAGCCGTCGATTATATCCTTGCCGGCTTTTATGATGTCGGCGGTGTCATCAACAATGACAGGAGGATTGCCGGCACCGGCACCTATTGCCTTTTTTCCGGAAGAAAGCACTGCTTTAACAACACCGGGACCGCCTGTGCAAACGAGAAGTCTTATAAGAGGGCTTGTCTGCATAATCTTTGCGGTTTCCATAGTCGGTTTAACCATTGAGCAAACCAGCACGTCGGGACCGCCGCCGAGTCTGCTTGCACGGTTAACAAGGTCAACCGCATAGTTTGATGTTGCAATTGCGTGCGGGTGTGGGTTAAACACAACTCCGTTGCCTGCGGCAATCATTCCGATGCTGTTGCAAATAACGGTCTCGCTTGGGTTTGTACTCGGGGTAATCGCACCAACAACGCCGAACGGCGCCATCTCAATAAGAGTAAGTCCGTTGTCGCCGGTTTTTGCGTTTGCAACAATATCCTCGGTTCCGGGGGTCTTGTTGGCAACCAAAATGTGCTTTGCCGTTTTGTGGTCGGCTCTGCCCATTCCCGTTTCTGCAACGCCGAGCTTGCCCATAATCTCAGCTTCCTCTCGGGTTAAACGCCTTATCTCGGTTATTATCTTTTCGCGCTGCTCAACAGTCATATTGCGCACTGCTTTATAGCCTGCGTTTGCAGCAATAATAGCCTCGTTCATATCGTCGAATATACCGATAAACTGTCTGCCATGATAGCTCTTTGAATCCCACTGCTCAGCGTTTTCGGCAGCTTTTGCGCTGCCGGCTGCCGGCATTGAGCTTACAACGCTTTTTACAATGCGCGCTATTTCCGCTTCGCTTATGTTCAGTGCCATCAAATCAACTCCTTTTCAAAAAACGCCGCGCCGTAATCGGCAAACGCCGTGTCTTGTTCTGCTGTACCGCCGCTTACGCCGAGTGCCCCGACAATAGCGCCGTCTTTATTATATAGCGGAACTCCGCCACCGAATATAACGATTTTTCCGCCGTTTGTGTTCTGTATGCCGTAAAGAGGTCCGTCAGGCTTTGCAAGCTGTGCCACCTGCTTAGTCGGCATTTTAAGGCTTGCCGAAGTGTAAGCCTTGTTAACGGCAATGTCAACGCTTGCGATATACGCACCGTCGCTTCTTTGCAGACAAACCGCATTTGCTCCGCTGTCGTAAACAGCCGCAACCACCGCAACGCCGTTTTCCGAAGCATACCTTCTTACTTCACGGCAAAGCTTCTCCGCGATGTCGCAAAAGCCATGCATTTCACTTTCGCTAACCGTTTTGTGCGGCAAATCGCCTGCAACGGCAGGTGTTGCCGATTTTGCTGTGCTAGCCGAGCTGTCGCAAAGCCTTGCCAGCACAAAAAGCAAATCGGAAAGCCTGTTGAGCCACGCAATCAGATGCTTTGTTATACCGCCGCGCTGCTGTGCGGAAACTGCCGCTCTCTCGGCTCGTCTGCACACCGTTCGGCAAACGTCCAATTGTGCGCCGCTTATTGTGGCTCCCGAGATCACAAAGCCTTCAAAAGGCGGTATTGCAGGCTCGATTTTATCAATTGACTCCTCAAGCTTTTTTATCTCTTCGTCAGTGGCAAATTTTTTTGCACCTGCCACTTCACCGCTGAGTGAAATCAAAGCCGATTGCAATCCGTTAATGATATCTTTAACTCCGCTGTCGCACTGCGCTTTTGCAACACCTAAATGTGCCGAAAGCTCATCAAGCGTGCCGAGCAGTGCAAAAACGGGGCTGTCCTTTGCAAGGGAAGTTCTGTTAAGCGTGCTGCTTCTGCCGGTATCACCGGCTTTTGTGTATATGCTCAACTTTTCCACTCCCTTTTGTAAATGATGTAGAATAATAATGTTTTTTATCAGCCGCCGATTTGGCAGTCAATGCCGAATTTTTCGGCGCTTTTAAGCAGCTGCTGCATCTTTTCGTTCTCAGGCGGTAAAATATCGCCTAACTCATAGTTTTTTGAAAGCCAACGGTATTTATCCTGACCGAGCCTGTGATACGGCAGCAAGTGAAGCCGTTTTGCACCTATTTCTGTCGCAAACTCCGCAATCTGTGATATTTCCCGTTCAGTGTTGTTGAAATTCGGAATTACCGGCACACGCACAACAAAATTGTTCTTTATCTTTGCAACCTTTCTTGCATTCTCCAAAATCAATTCGTTGTTAACGCCTGTATATTCGCGGTGCTTAAGGCTATCCATATGCTTAATGTCCATAAGATAATGGTCAATGTGCGGCAAAAGCTCCTCAATAACGCCGAAATCGGCAAAGGAGGTTGTTTCTACCGCAGTGTTGATACCGTGCATACGAGCAAGCATAAGCAACGCTTTTGCAAATTCCGGCTGCAACAAAAACTCGCCGCCGGAAAGCGTCATTCCGCCGCCAGAACGCCTATAATATGCCTCGTCTCGGGCAACCGTTTCCATAACCTCGCCTGCCGTTACATCGCGGCCGGTTACCGTTTTTGTGCCGTCATCGTGATTGAAAAATTCAATCTCTTTTCTTTGCGACTCCGGATTACAGCACCACTTACAGCGAAGCCGACAGCCCTTGAAAAAGACGATCGTTCTTATTCCCGGTCCGTCGTGAACGGAAAAGCGCTGAATATCGAATATTCTGCCGCTGACATTTATAAGCTCCTGTTGCCCTGTCATAGCTTACGAGACGCCTCCCTGCTCGGTTCTGCGAATGATATCGTCCTGAAGCGAGCGTGAAAGTGTTGTGAACAGTGCACTGTATCCAGCCACACGCACCACAAGCGATTTATAGTTTTCCGGGTGCTTTTGTGCATCGAGCAACGTCTCACGGCTGACAACGTTAAACTGCATATGGCTGCCCTTACGATCGAAATAGGAACGCACAAGCGCCACAAAGTTGTTAAGCCCTTCCGTACCGCTTAAAGCCGACGGGTGAAATTTCATATTGTAAAGCGTACCGTTTGAAGCAATGTAATGGTCGAGCCTTGAAACTGAGTTTGCCGCGGCAGTCGGACCGTTTACATCACTACCTGCCGACGGTGAAACTCCGTCTGCAACAGGGGTAAACGCAAGTCTGCCGTCAGGTGTTGCTCCTGTTTGCGCCCCTAGCGGAACGTTTGCCGAAACAGGATAAAGACCTGCTTGATATATGCCGCCTCGCGGGTTCTTGTATTGCTGTAACGGTTTTGTGTAAGTATATGCCATCTCTCTTGCAAGAGAGTCAACATCGTCGATATCATTACCGAATTTCGGCAGATTCAAAATGTCGTTTCTCAGTGTAGAATATCTCTCTACGTCGCTGCTGTTCGGTATCTCCGCCGCCACAGTGCGGCATATTTCCTCAATATCGGCAGCTGTCGGCTCAATGCCGTTCTCACGGCAGGTTTTTGCGATTATTGCCGTAATCTCGGCAACATCGCCGCCGGCATTTTTGCCGAAATTGCTTTTAAGCGCATTTTTAAAATCCGACAACGTGTATTTGTGAGTTTTAAAAACAAGCTCGCGAACGGCATACATAGAGTCGGCGATATTTGCAATACCGAAACCCTGCGGTCCTGTGAAGTTATAGTGGGCTCCGCCCTCTTGAACGGATTTGCCGCGGCTTATGCAATCGTCAACCATACTTGATTCATACGGCAGCGGAACTCTCTCGGCGTGTGCCGTGTCGATTGCGTTATCCGCATTGACCATAAGGCCTATAAAGTAGTTCATCTGAGTTTTATAAGCCTCAACAAACTCTTCAAAAGTTTTAAAGCTTTCAACCTCACCTGTTTTAGGTCCAACCTGAACCCCACAGTCAACGCCGTTTGAAAATACCATTTCAAGAGGTCTGCACATATTAAAGAATGCCGCGTCGTGCCAGCCGTCTGTTTTTGCCGCCTTTTGCGGCTCAACACAGCCTATTATACAATAGTCTCTTGCGTCTTGCAATGTAAGTCCTCTGCTTAAAAGCGCGGGGATTATAACCTCGTCGTTATAATAAGCCGGCAGACCTATGCCCGTTCTTGTAACCTCGGCTGCTTTAAGCATCAGCTGCTGAGGTGAGCCGTTCCAAACACGAATTGAAAGTGATGGCGCAGGCAAGCGAGTGTGAAGCGACGCTTGCATACACATAAACGATATATCGTTTGTTGCGTCAAGTCCCTCAGTTGTCTGACCGCCCGCAATAAGATTTTGAAACAAGCTGTATCCCGCAAAGCCCTTTGATGAGGCTTCATCGCGGACTTTGTTGAGGTCGTTAAGCTTTACCCAAATGCAATCTATAAGCTCCTGTGCAAAATCAGGCGTTATCTCACCTTTATCCATATCCGCTTTAAAATACGGATACATATATTGGTCAAATCTGCCCGGTGAAATTGAATGTCCGCT
>USAR01000019.1 GCA_900552605.1 uncultured Oscillospiraceae bacterium
AATACTGTTCCGCACAGAGTTATAGCTAATAAGGCATTGCTCGGTTTAAAAGAGAAGACTGTTGTTATCGAGCTGGCTTCTAAGCCTTACGGAATAGATTTCGATGCGGCAAAGGACGCTAAATGCAGAGTTATTGCCGCACCGTCGCTTCCCGGAAGATTTTCCCCCGTCACTGCTGCCGAAATTGCAAAAACTGCAATTGAAAGAATAATTAAAGAGGTGCAAAATAATGAATAAACCAAAGCTTGGATTTTGCGTTTGCGGCTCTTTTTGCACGGTATCAAAAGCCATAGACCAAATGAAAGCTCTTGCAGACACATATGAAATTGTTCCTATAGTTTCCGAAATAACCGCCGCAACAGACACCCGTTTCGGGAAATGCAATGATATTCTTAACGAGATAGAACAAATCTGCGGCAGAAAAATAATAAAGACTATTGCGGAAGCCGAGCCGATAGGTCCCAAGAATATGACAGACATAATGCTGATTGAGCCGTGCACGGGAAACACAATGGCAAAGCTTGCAAGCGGTATTGTGGATACAGTGGTTACTATGGCGGCAAAATCACACTTAAGAAACTCAAGACCTCTTGTGATAGCTCCATCAACAAACGACGCGCTCGGAAATGCAGCTAAAAACATCGGCACATTGCTTAACTTAAAGAACTATTACTTTGTGCCGTTTTCACAGGATGCACCCAGCAAAAAGCCACGCTCTATGGTTGCTGATTTTACAAAGACAGAGCAAGCACTGCATTCTGCGCTGCAAGGCGTTCAAATACAGCCGATAGTTTTTTAAAACAAGACACATTTCGCAATCCTAAAATATTAAACCGGGCTGAGCGCGTATTATAAACCTCTTAATACACACCCAGCCTTTTTGCTGTACTTATTAAACTTCTATGCAACGTTTTAAATGGAACGAATATATAATCTTTTTGGTAACAGGCTTTTTAAATATCGCACAAAGTGCTTCTGAATAAAGTGAAAGCTGCTTTTTATATTCTTCTCGAAATTTTGTTTCGGAATTTATTAAGTCTGTCTTATAGTCGATTATATATATATCGTTTTCATTTTCAATAACGCAATCGGCAACGCCCTGCACAAGGCTGTATTCATTAAGGTCTGCCGAAATGTTACCGTTAAATTCGTGTGCGTTAATTCGTGTTAAAAAACGATATTCTCGGTAAACCTTTATAGCTTTTTTAACTGCAAAGTAAGCATAGCTTTCAAAAAAAGCTGAAATTTGCGTTCGGTCTATCGCCGCAGCTTCTTCCCTTGAAATATACTCCCATTCATAGAGTCGCTCAATTTCCTTTTCAATGTTAATTACTGCTGCACCAAAATCGCAGTATTCCATAAATTTGTGTGCCGCAGTGCCTCGTTCAGCCGGAGTCAAACCCAACCGTGACATAAACGCGGGACGGGCTGAAAAGGCATTATCAATCGGTTTTTCACCCTTTAAAATATCTGTTACAGAAGTTTTTGCCGGAATATCTCTGAGATAATCAAACGGATATTTGTAATCGTATTCGGTAATAACCGTATAGTTTGGGTGATTGGTTCTGCCGGCCGCATCGTCGCAAATTTTCGCTTCGTGCGGCGCACAGATTCTGACGTTAAAATCGCAGTCGCCGTCATTATAAGAACCGTTTTTTTGCTTAAACAATTCACCGGTGCTGCTGTGACAAAGCGCTGCGACGGTTATCCAATCGGCAAAACAGTTGCCTTGCCTCAATGCAGTGCCGCTAAATGGGAAAGTACCGCCGTATACTGCATTTTTCTTAACGGTCATATCGGAAATATAACCTTCAATGTTTTTATTTGTTATAAAAAGTACAAGCTTTTCCTTTGCACGTGTCAGCGCAACATAAAGTAAACGCAGCTCCTCTTTATAAAGCTTTTGCTTAATGCGCGACGCAATATACTTTTTATTTACAGGCGTTATTATCGATGAAAAAGTATTGCTGAAATAATTAAACGATAGCCCGTGTGAATCATCGCAAATAACAGAAGATGTTGTATCTGTCAGATTGAACCTGTTACCGAGGCCACATATAAAACAAACAGGAAATTGCAGACCTTTAGATGTATGAAAGCTCATAATTCTTACAGCATTGCCGGAGTTCACAGAGCTTGCGGAGACAGATGAATTGGAATCGCTTTCAATGTAATCCGTAAAATCTTTAATGGTTTTACCCGATTCTAAACCGTAACCGGCAGCAAGCTCCAACAGCAAGTTGAGGTTATCCCTGCAAAGTCCGCTGTTGACAGCTGTGAAAATATCGCTGAATGATGTTTCGAGAAACAACCGTCGCAAAAGCTCGTTTAGCGGCAATGTTACCGAGAGCTTTTGGCCGTATCTTATAAAATCAACCGCTTTTGCAGCCTTCGCGTTCTGTTTTGCGGCTTCTATAAGATTTAAATATAGATTATTCCGACGGTTTATAAGCATAATATTTGCAATTTCATCATCGTTAAAAGAAAACACAGGAGATTTTATAAGCGTAAGCAGTGCAATACTGTCGTTTGTATTGTTAATCGCTTTAAGCATCGCAATTGCTGCAGTAATCTCCGGTGATTCACAGAATTTTGTCGCAGGCGAATTAACAGGTATGCCACGCTTTTTAAGCTCATCAACATAAGTTAAAATCCGATTTTTCGGTGAGCGCATAAGCAGCACTATATCGCCGTATTCAGCTTTTCGTAACCCACCGTTATCATCGGTTAAAAACGGAGGTTTGTTGATAATTTCAACAACTGCTTCCGCAACAGCTCTTGCCTCGGCTTGTTCAGTAGATTCCTCATTTTCGGCGTCGATGTATCTTAGCTCCACCGTTTCGTCCTCGTTATTCGGAAAGCTTGCCATAGGTACAAGCGCCTCATCGTCATTATAATCCATATCGGCGCTTTCTTTTGTCATAAAAGCTGCAAATATATAATTAACAAATCTGCATATTTCAGCACGGCTTCTGAAGTTACCTGTAAGCAATACCTTGCTTGGATCAACGCCATCTTCATATGGTGAGTAATTGTCTTTCTTTATTAAAAAATTGTCAGGATTTGCGTTTCTGAAGCCATAAATGCTTTGTTTAACATCACCCACGGTAAAAAGACTGGCGAGCTCATCATTAAGACGCTCGAAAAGCTCGTCCTGCAAATTACTTGTGTCTTGGTATTCATCAACCAATATTGCATCGAATGAAGAACAAAAAGCTGCACAGACTTTTCCCTCTGAACTGTTAAGAAGCTTTAGCGCCATATGCTCGATTTGATCGAATGTAAACGTATTGCGCACCATCGATTCAGAAAAAACACGCTCACTGTATTCTTTAACAAGAGAAATAACCCCGCATACCACTTCGTAAAACTCGTTTGATATAAGACGCGCCGTCTCCTTATTGTAAGGAAACATATCGCCTATCAAAGCTTTAAGGTCGCTTAGCAACTTGCGTGCTGTGTCTAAAGCTTTTGCTGTTTCAGGTTTAAGCTTTGCATTTTTTCTTAGGGTTCCCTCCGGTTCAGAGCCGCAGTTATCATAAATCCAATCGCTGTCCTTTTTAATACAACTATCACGAAGTTCATTTAAAAACTTAATTGCCGCCTTTGCGGCGCTTATGTTATTAGATTTTTCGCCCTCGTCAGCTTTAAGGCTGTTCAAAAGTTTATTGTAGCTTTTTTCCGTCTTATTTACATAAAGCAAGATTTCTTTGAAAAATTCGTCGCTCCATTTCCCGTAATTCTCGCCGCTGCCGCTGCACAGTTCACAGATCTCGTCATACCATTTTTCCTGATACGGCATAGAGCAGCCCTTATTATAAACAGTTAAAACAATTTGTCTTAAAAGACGGTCGTCATATCCTGCTTGTGTTGCCCTTAAGAGCTTTAAAAAATTATCGTCTTCATCGGCATATTTCTCTGTAAACAACCTGTTTAATATGTCGTTTTGCGTAATCTCAACCATACCGGGGTCTGCAATTTTAAAATCTCTTGCAATGTTTAGAAAATGAAAGTTATCCCTCACAAGCCCAATGCAAAAAGAATCAATCGTACAAATTGCAGAATTTTTAATAAGCAGATTTTGCTTGTTGAGCAGTGCGCTGTGAGGATTTTTTTCAAGCTCGTCACGCAGTTTGTCCTCAATTTTTGTTTTAAGCTCCTCAGCCGCAGCATTTGTGAAGGTAACAATAAGCGCTCTGTCTGCCATAAGCGGAGCTTCTTCGTTCGTAAAGCGCCGCATAATTCTCTCAACAAGGACTGCCGTCTTTCCGCTTCCGGCAGCCGCAGCGACCAAAACCGTTCCCTCAGCTTTAACAGCAGTCTCCTGCTGTTTGGTAAGTTTTACTTCCATATGTCGCTCCCCTTTCTTATAGCATCAAGCACCTCGTCTTTACTCATCTTTTCAACAGTCCTGCTCGGCGAATTTTCATCGCGTCTGCAAAGAGGTCTGTAATCACAATAACTGCAAATATCATCGCTTTTTGTTGTGCCGTGATTGCATGGGATATTTTCTATATCGCCGTTTCTTAATTTTCGGCACATATTTTTTACCTGTGCTTTTATGTAATCAAAAATACAGTAAAAATCTTCGGTTGATATGCAGTTATCCGTCTTGCTTGGTGTGCCGTCTTTTTTAAGCTTAAACGGCATAAAGCTTTTTGTGGGATCCATTTGCATAAGAATTTCAACATTATCGGTAAGTACGCCTTTCGGCTTTGCAGTATCCTTTTCGCTGCAGTCTATTCCCTCACGTTTTTTAGGGTTTATCGGCTGATAGATAACCGCAGCCGGACGAGCGTCTTTCGGCAGATTTTCGCAAATAATGCAGAGATACAAAAGCATCTGCAAATTGAGACCATACAGTACATCGGGCATTTTGAAAGTTTTTTTGCCCGTTTTATAGTCGACCACTCGCAAATAGCATTTTCCGTTCGAGTTCATTTCATCAACCCTGTCAACCTTGCCGCCGACAATCGCCGTGCAGTCATCACCTTTAACGGTAAGCGGAGGTAAGTCGCCGTTTGCGGAAATGTCAAGCTCAAAATACCTGGGTTTAAAGCTGCTTAACTTCAGCTCCTTTATAATATCAGGCAAAAGCTCGCAGAGCATATCCTCAATTCTTAAAAGCAAATATTTAGCCTCGCCGTTCGGTACATAGTTTTCTCCTACCGTCAAAGCAAGGTACAACGAAATATAACTTTTAACAAGCTTTTTTATTGAATACGTATCATAATAGGAAATTTCTTCAAAGTGATTGCAAAGAATTCTTTCAAGCACAAAGTGAGCGATAGTTCCGCGCTGCATACGCTTAAAATCTATTTGTTCACGCTGCTTTATGCCGATTCCGTACTTCAAAAAATATGCATAAGGGCACTTAAAAAACTGTTCGATTTTGCTTGGAGATATGTGCATCTCACTGCCGTACAGCTTGTGCGCTGTGATTTGGCGTATACTTCCCTGCGGCTTTTCATATTCATTTATTGCGGCAATTTTTTGTGTGTAATCTTCAACTCCGTCAAGAGTCGATGTTATTTGATTCCAAAGTATACCATCGGCTTTATTATCTGCTGCAATTGCAAAGGCTTCTGCCGGAGTTTCAAGATGCAGCTCGTTCTGAACGGACTGCTCGGCACTGCTGAAATCCGGATTAAGTTCTTTTCGGATTTTTTCAACAATTCTTGAAGCCTCGCATTTTTCTCCAGATAGCTTGCTGTTATGATAAAGCAAATAAAGCTGTTCCGAAGGCGATGCCGCAGCTCGATAAAACAGATAATTCTCCATAATGTAATCCGCAAGATATCTGTCGCTGACAGGCACATTAAAACCATTCAAAATACCACGTTCGGTAACGGTAAAAAATCCTGAGTCAAAAGAGGTTGCAGGAAATTCGCCGTAGTTAACACCAACCAAGAAAGTTTTTTTAACACCCGATGGTGCAAACCTGTCTGCGGAGGTAAGCGTTACGGTATCAACACTCTGCGGTATTCCCGAAATACCGCTGTTACCAAAGCACATTTCAATTATTCCTTTAAACTCCGCAAAGCTAAGCTCATCTTTTCCGAAGCAGTTTACAATGCTGTCAAGAATATCGCAAAGCATCTTCCAAGAGCTTTCTATGTATTGCGAAACCGAGTATTCACCTCGGCTTTTGTGTTCTTCGGCAACTTCATTTAAATGCTTTGCAACATTACAATCGGTTAAAAGCAGAAATAACGCCTTGCAAAATTCCTCTGCCGTACCCCTTTTCAGCTTGGCAATATTAAATAGCTTTAAGAAAATACTTTTGCGGTACCCATTGAGGCGATTCAAGGTGTTTTCGGTAAGCTCTTTGCTGCTCTCGTTAAGACCGAACGGGTTTTTGTTCCAATCGTCACACCATTCGTCACCGTCAATATTCCAAAGATAAACGTAGTTGTCAATATCTGCAATTTCCTGTTCTGTAAAATCGGTTAAACCGGTTTTAAGCCACTGCATAATATCGGATGATTTATAGCTTCTTGTGGCGCTTAGAGCATACAGCACAAAAGCTGCTGCCTGCATTGCGGAAAACGGTTGCTTTTCATCATAAAAAAGCGGAACCGAATACTTTTTAAAGGCACTGCGTGCAGCGGCAATACAATCGGATACATTTCTTGAAATAACAACAAAATCTCTGTATCTTGCGCCCTCTGTTCTAACCGCTTTTCTTATCGTTCTCGCAACATAGTCAAGCTCTGTGTAGGGTGTTGCGGCGTTAATTATTTTAATTCCGCGGCTGTCACCGCACTCATATTTACCGTTTTCAAGGAGCTTGCAAAGCGCCTTAATTCCCACGCTACTGTTGCAATTTTCGGAAAGATATATCGGCTTTGAACACTCAACATTTTGCCTTATTGCCATTTGCTTAAGTTGATTTACAGTATTCACTATATTCGAAAATAAATGAAATTCATCATCGGTGTGATTTAACGAATAGTCAAACGAAGCATAAACATCATCGGCGTCAATAAACATTTGATTGATCAGTCGGCTCTGTTGCCCTGTAAATCCGTTATATGAATCAAAGAAAACGGTTTTATATTTAAAATATCCATTATCACGTGCCTTATTGTACGCAGTGTCAAGCTGATCCAACGGGTCGATATAGACATTCTTAACCGTTGCTTCATAAGCGGAGATTATAAGTGACATATCGTGCAGTTTCATTGAAAGCAGTTCATTTTCGGTTTCGCTTGCCAATCTGTCAAGTTCGTCCGGTGAAACGCCGCACTGCTTAAGCTCTGCCACGGTTGCGGAAATTGTTGCAATTGAATTAACGGCGCTTTCGTAGCTTTTAAACAGCTGTAATTCACCCTCAAGCTCGCGGAGTGTTTTTTGCAGAATCAGCAAACGAGATGTGTCGTTTATCGTTTTTCCTTGCGCGCCGCCGTAAAGCCTGAATATCTCGGTGCAAAAGCTTGAAAAGCTCAGCACCTTAACACGACTTGCCGCGACATCGCCGAGCTTTTCAAGCAACATTCTTTCTGTTTCAAAAGAAAACTGCTCGGGAACAAAGAGCAACGACTCTTTATTCGTTGCCGCTTTTTCCCCAAGCAGTTGAAATACTTTAGTTGTTTTTCCGCTTTTTGCAGAGCCGAAAATAAATTGAAGCATTATATTTATCCCCTATTATGCCGTTAATATATCTAACTTAATTAAAACACTTACCGCGGTTCAACCTAATATGTTTATTATAACAGAAACGAAGGGACAAATAAAGTATATTATTAAAGAAAAATGATATTGCTCAAAAGAAATGTTACCGTTCCGGGAAGTCCCAACACTGTGCAAAAACCAAGCGCGTATACATTGAGCGGAACGCTGACATTTATAAGCGGACTTAAAAAATGCAAAGCAAGATATGTGCCGGCGCCGCTTAAAAAGCACGCAATAAGCGAGCGCGGAAGCTTGCCGGCACTTGAAGCAAAATACAAATACAACACAGAAAAAACAAATCCGACCGAAATTAAAGCAATTTTCATTAGGACATACCTCCAGTAACACATTATATGTTGATGATACGACGGTATATTACCTATAAATCGGAAGTTAAATTATTTTAAAACCTCAGCAACGGTTTTAAACATAAGCTTAAAATCGTTTTTAACAGATACATTTTCAAGATACTTTAGGTTATACTTCATTTTTTGCGGCAGTATTTCATTGATATAAACACGGTCAACATCGTCGGCTTTCTCCAAAAGCTCTGCCTCGTCTTTAAACTTAATGCTTGCAAGAGATGTAACACCTGCAGGCAAAAGTAATGTGGCAAGCATTTCATCTGTATATTTATCAACATAACGACTCACTTCCGGTCGAGTTCCCACAAACGACATTGTGCCGAAAAGCACATTAAAAATTTGCGGAAGCTCATCTAAACGCAGCTTTCTTAAAAAAGCGCCTACCTTGGTGATTCTCGGATCGTTATCGACCGTTACAAGTGAGCCGAGCTTATCGGCGTTTTTTACCATTGTACGAAATTTAAAAACCTTAAAACTTTTGCCGTATGTTGTAATACGTTCCTGCTTATAAAAAACAGGGAATCCGGAAGTAATGCCAACAGCAAACGCAATGATTATATACAACCAACAAAAAAACAAAATAAATAAAACAGAAAAAACTATATCAAACGCACGCTTGAACACAAGTGCGTATTTTCTGTTTTGCAAAGCTTCATAATAAGGTTTTACAGCATTGTTTTTTAATTTTTCGGGCAGCTTGTCCCAAGCAATCAATCTCACTTACATTACCCTCTTCAACATATACTTATTACTTGCCAAAAACGTATTTAATGAGCATCGGCGGTAAAAAAACAAGCTGTCACAGTGAGACCCCGCCGGGCAAAAACAAAGACAACAGCTAGGAAAGCGATAATAAATAACAGACAATATAAACAAAAAAAGCACTTAGCCTTATGCTAAATGCTTTTTAATGGCAGGGGCAGAAGGACTTGAACCCTCGGCACGCGGTTTTGGAGACCGCTGCTCTACCAGCTGAGCTATACCCCTATGTCCATTGCCGACTGCCGACACTATGCATAAAAGACATTTAGGCTAAACATCGGCACGCGTTTTTGGAGACCGCTGCTCACTAAAGCGCGCTTTAACGAAAATGGTGGGCCATCAGGGACTCGAACCCCGGACCGACCGGTTATGAGCCGGTTGCTCTAACCAACTGAGCTAATGGCCCGTCAAAGCACTTGATTATTATAACATATTTTTTGCCAATGTCAATTGTTTTTTTGAATTTTTTAAATTTATGTAATTTGTCAGTCGCAATAAAGCAAATTTGTTATTTTACAAATTGCCGTTTTTAAAATTACTCAGAAGTCCGTTATAGCAATCGGTAAGCGAACGACTGACAAATTGGGTATCCCACTCTAAAAATCCCGTTGCAACCATTGTGGCAATGCCATGCACAAAAACCCACATTTCCAGATGAAAGATTTTTGCGGTTTCATCATCAAAACCTGTTTTATCCTTAAGAAGCTTTAAAACACTGTTAATTCTATCGTCATCAATAATCGAAAGCTCTTTTGAACGGTCACGCATAAAAAGTAATTTAAAAAGCTCTTTTTCGTTTGAAGCAAATTCGATATATGCCATGCCCGTGGATTTATACGGCGGATATTTTTGGCTTTTTACAGCTTTTTCAATGTAGTTGTAGTAAAGCTCATTAGCGGCAACTATAACCTCCTTCTTCAGTTCTTCCATATTTTTAAAAAGACCGAAAATAGGTTTTACGGAGCAATTAAGCCTTGCGGCAAGTGCCCGCGCGGTAAGTCCGTTTTGTCCGTTTTCCCTTACCGTTTGCAGTGCGGCATTTATAATCTGCTGCTTTGTAAACATTACTTTCGGCGGCACATTTAATCACTCCTTAAATTAAAAATCAGAAAAGCGTTTCTCTGTCTGTATATCGTTATATCAAAAGGTGTTATAGCTAAAAAATGCTGAATCGTAAATGAATCAACTCAGTTTAATCTTTTAAAATATCGTATCATAAAAGCAAATAATTGTCAAATATCGGCTGGCAAAATCGGCAGCATTTTCGCCAGAACAAAAGCAGACGGAGCATTTTAAAATTTGCAGTTAATTTGTGCAGCACCTTTAAAATGTTCCGCCTGCATACAAAAAGCTAACTTATTGCAGCCTCTTCATCCTCACGACGCTTTTGCTCAATGCTTTCGCTAAGCATCATATCCTTAACCTTCATAAGACGTGTTGTTGTGCTGCGCTCATTTTCATCAAGTTTCATCGTAATGTACTTGATCCCTTGCTCGTATCTCGGAATCATAACGTGTTCAAGTGCATTAACTCGGCGACGCGTTTTTTCAATTTCGCTTGAAAGCAGCTGACACGATTTTTCAATCTGTGCCAATTGCAGCATTTTAGGAAGCAGCTTTGAAAGTGAAAGCACCGCTTCATCCATATCGGAAGAGGTATAAGCGTATCCGTATGAGAAAATGTCGTTATCGTCGTTTGTTCTGTATTTAACGGTATATTGGGGAATCATAACACTCATAACGTTTTTTTCGGCAATTTCCAAACCGATTCCCTGCTTCGGCAAAAGCAAAGCTGTATCTAAAACCTTGCCGCTTGTAACGCTTCTTGCAAGTGCCATATCGGCATTTGCAGCTTTAATTCCTTCTTCAACCTCTTTTCTCAGGCGCTGATTTTCATAAATCATATCTAAAAAACGGCGCATCAGCTCATCGCGCTTGTCTTTTAGCAGCTTATGACCGCGGCGTGCGGTAACCAGCTTTCTTTTGAGGTTGGTAAGCTCCATTCTTGTTGCGTTAACGTTTACTGCAGCCAAAATGCGTCACCCTCAATCTTCATAATACTTATCGAGATATTCATCGCTGATACGTTTCAGCTCGCTTCTCGGAAGTATTTTCAAAAGCTTCCAGCCGATGTTAAGCGTCTCTTCAATGCTGCGATCGGTATTATAGCCTTGCGAAACATATTCCTTTTCAAACTCATCGGCAAATTTTGCATAAAGCTTATCCATATCTGTTAGAGCAGCATCACCCAAAATTACCATCAACTCTTTTGCGTCCTTACCTCTGGCATAAGCGGAAAACAGCTGATTCATTGTTCCGCTGTGGTCACCTCGGGTCTTACCCTCGCCTATTCCCTTATCTTTAAGTCTTGAAAGAGACGGCAAAACATCAATCGGCGGCGCAATACCTTTTCTGTAAAGCTCGCGTGAGAGGATTATCTGACCCTCGGTAATATATCCTGTAAGGTCGGGTATCGGGTGAGTTTTGTCATCCTCCGGCATAGTTAAAATCGGAATCATTGTAATAGATCCGTTTTTTCCTGTCTGTCTTCCTGCTCGCTCGTAAATAGCAGCAAGGTCTGTGTACATATAACCGGGATACCCGCGCCTGCCCGGCACTTCTTTTCTTGCAGCTGATATTTCACGCAATGCGTCTGCGTAGTTCGTGATATCTGTCAGAATTACAAGCACATGCATATCCTTTTGGAATGCAAGATACTCTGCGGCGGTAAGTGCCATTTTAGGAGTCGCAATCCTCTCGATTGCAGGGTCATTTGCAAGGTTAACAAACATAACCGTTCTGTCAAGCGCGCCTGTTTCCCGGAACGACTCAACAAAGTAGTTTGACTCTTCAAATGTGATGCCCATTGCCGCAAAAACCACCGCAAATTTTTCGTTTTTACCAAGCACCTTTGCCTGCCTTGCGATTTGTGCGGCAAGCTGTGCGTGCGGTAATCCGCTTGCGGAAAATATAGGCAACTTCTGACCGCGTACAAGCGTGTTCAATCCGTCAATTGCGGAAATACCTGTTTGGATAAACTCCTGCGGATATTGCCTGGCAACAGGATTCATCGGCTTACCGTTAACGTCCATACGAGCCTCGGGTATAATTTCAGGTCCGCCGTCAACAGGTCTGCCGAGACCGTCAAAAACGCGTCCTAACATATCCTCGGAAACAGAAAGCTCCATTTGTCTGCCCGTAAACCGTACCCTACTGTTTTGAAGATTGATTCCGGCCGAATTTTCAAAAAGCTGTACCAGTGCGTTGCTCCCATTGATTTCAAGAACACGGCAGCGACGTTTTTCACCGTTTTCAAGCTCTATCTCACCAAGCTCGTTATACG